>DASYUH010000027.1 GCA_036001465.1 Candidatus Polarisedimenticolia bacterium | reverse complement strand
AGCAGGTCCGGGCCAGCCTCCTGCCCGGCGCGCCGTTCGCGACCACCGAGGAGAAGCGCGACGCCTGGGTCTTCTACACCGGACGGTTCGCCGAGGAGACCGACACGCCCGAGGCGATCGCCGACTACCTGGCGCGCGACGGCCCGCGCGACCTTCTGATCGAGGATGACCTGCTGCGCCGGATCGACCTGGCCCGCCTTCCGGGCGTGGTCGAGGTCCTGCGCGGGACCGTGGCGGGGCACTCCTTCCACCTCCTGCGAAAGGAAGGGGCGCGGTGAAGTGGGGGGGCGTCGCCGCCGGGGCGATCCTGGCCCTCCTCGCGGTCGTTCTCCTCTGGGGGACCGGCCTCGCCGCGCCCCCCGAGGAGCTGACTCGGAAGATCGCGGCGGTGTCGGCCATCTACCCCGGCTCGATCCGCGGGGCGGAGGTCGAGCGGATCCCGTGCCCCCCGCTCAGGCGCCTGCGCTTCTATGTCGTCTGCACGGAAGCGTGCGCCGAGACCTGGATGATCGTCGGCGTACGCGGGCTTCTGCCCGACAACCTGTCGAATCCGGGGCGCGTCCCGGAGCAGCCGGTCGAGGAATCCCGGCGGCGAATCAACGAGGCGGTGGCGGCGGAAGGCCTGCAGCTCGACATCGACGGGGCCCGCGAGATGATCGGCTGCTACCTGCGCCTGAACGGCCTCCTGCCGGAGCTCGTCATGACCACGCCGGCCCTGGTGGCGCTCGAATCGACCGGCGGTGACGAGGAGGAGATGCGGCGCGTCGCCGAGAGCCTGGATACCCCCGACGCCCTGATGCGCATCGATCCCGAGAAGACGCTCGACGGCTTCAGGGCCCGGCTTCTCTACTGGAACACCTCGCTCCTGGGCCGGCCCGTCCTCGATCTGGAATTCAATCTAAAGGAAGACGGCGAGCTGCGCGCGCTGATCGCGCAGCCGTCCGCCAGGGGGACGCCGGACCCCGCGGCCGAGCGTGCGCCATAGGCAGCCCGACTTGATCATCGTGCGGCCGCTCCTAGATTTTGTAGTGCGTCCGGTAGTACTCGAGGTACTCGCCGGTCTTGATCGGCTGCCACCAGGCGCGGTTCGCCGAGTACCAGGCGATGGTCTCCTCGAGCCCCTTCTCGAAGGCCACGCGCGGCGTCCAGCCGAGCTTTCCGAGCTTGGAGCAGTCCAGCGCGTAGCGCCGGTCGTGCCCGGGCCGGTCCTGCACGTAGCGCAGGAGGGTGCGCGGCTTGCCGAGAGCGTCGAGAATGCGCTCGGTGATCTCGAGGTTGCGCCTTTCGTTCCCGCCGCCGATGTTGTAGACCTCCCCCGGCGTGCCGCGCTCCAGCATGACGTCGATCGCCTCGCAGTGGTCCTGGACGTACAGCCAGTCGCGCACGTTCTGGCCGTCACCGTAGAGCGGCAGCGGCTTGTCCTCGAGGGCGTTGGTGACGAACAGGGGAATCACCTTCTCCGGGTACTGGTTCGGGCCGTAGTTGTTCGAGGCGCGGCTGATGAAGACCGGCAGGTTGTAGGTGGCGAAGTAGGAGTAGGCGAGCCGGTCCGCGGCCGCCTTGCTCGCGGAGTACGGGTTGGTGGGCATCAGGGCGTCGGTCTCGACGCTCCGGCCCTTCGACACGCTCCCGTACACCTCGTCGGTCGAGATCTGCACGAAGGCCTTGACCCCCTGGGCCCGGGCCGCCTCGAGCAGCGTGTAGGTGCCGTAGATGTCGGTGCGGATGAACCCCTCCGGATCGCCGATCGAGCGGTCGACGTGGGTCTCCGCCGCGAAATTGAAGATGAGGTCCACGCCCCCCTCGATGGCGCGCTCGACGTCCTGGCGCGAGGCGATGTCGCCGCGCACGAAGCGGTAGCGGGGATTCCCTTCGAGGTCCTGCAGGTTGGCGGGGTTGCCGGCGTAGGTCAGCTTGTCGAGGACGGTGACCTGCCAGTCCGGATGGGCCCGGACGGCGTGGTGGACGTAGTGCGATCCGATGAATCCGGCCCCGCCGGTGATGACGACGCGGGCCATCTCAGCCGATCCGCGCCGTCAGCTTCTCGATCATCTTCTCGCGCACGAGCTGGCTGGCGCGGAACAGCGAATCGAACGTGCCGGCGTCGGTCCACCAGCCCTCGAGAATGTCGTGCTCGAGCTGGCCGCGCTTCAGGTAGGCGTTGTTCACGTCGGTGATCTCGAGCTCGCCGCGCCCCGACGGCTTGAGGGTCGAGATGATGTCGAACACCTGGGCGTCGTACATGTAGATGCCGATGACCGCGTAGTCCGATTTCGGCTGCTTGGGCTTCTCCTCGATCCCGGCGATCCGTCCGTCGCGCAACTCGGGGACGCCGAAGCGGGCGGGGTCTGGCACTTTCTTGAGGAGCAGGCGCGCCCCCGTCCCCTGGGCCTTGAAGGCGGCCACCGGCTTCTTGATGTCCCCCTCGATGATGTTGTCCCCCAGGACCACGACGATCTGGTCCCCGTCCGCGAAGTGGCGCGCCAGGGCCAGCGCGTCGGCGATCCCGCCCTCCCCCTCCTGGTAGGTGTAGGCGATGTCCTCGAGACCGAACTCGCGGCCGTTCCCCAGGAGGCGCAGGAACTCGCCGGCGTGGTTCCCCCCGGTGACGATCAAGATGTCGCGGATGCCGGCGCCGACCAGGGTCATGAGCGGGTAGTGGATCATCGGGCGGTCGTAGATCGGCAGCAGGTGCTTGTTGGTGATCTTGGTCAACGGGTTCAGCCGGGTCCCCAGCCCGCCCGCGAGGATGACGCCCTTCATCTTTACTTCTCCTTCAGCGCCCAGTCGTACGGGACGTCGGGGCTGTGCGGATCGACGCGGTACTCGTCCGGGGCGTCGTAGCGGTAGGGCTCCGTCGGCAGGTTCAGCATGATGGCCTCTTCGGTGCCGATCGCCTTGAAACCATGAAGCACGAAGGTCGGGATCTGGAGAAGCATCGGGTTGTGCACGCCCAGGAAGAACTCGTTCACCTCCCCGCGTGTGGCGGAGCCCTCCCGGCCGTCGTACAGGACGACCTTGAACATCCCCTTCACACCGATGAAATTGTCCAGCTGGATCTTGTGGAAATGCCAGCCCTTGATCACGCCGGGATAGGCGGTGGTGATGTAGGCCTGGCCGAACTTGATGAACAGATCGTCGTCGGCGCGCAGCGTCTCCATCAGACGCCCGCGCTCGTCGGGTATCACCTTGAGCGGTTTGGTGCGCACACCCTGGATCATGAAGGCGGGATTATATCAGGGATGCCGCCCCCGCAGGCTGTCCAGGAGGCGCCTGACCCAGCCGCCGATGCGGTACAGTCCGCGCCGGCCGGGGACCACGGGACCGGTCCCCGGCAGGAGCGCTTGCCTCATCTTCGCCGCCGAGCGTCGATCGGCCAGGCGCATCTGATCGAAGAGGAACCGGGTCCAGGCGCCCGCGTTCCTGCCGGCGGCGACCGAGGTGGAGAAGTCGACGATGCAGGGCTCGCCGCCGGGGCCGGCCAGGACATCGTGCCGGTGCAGGTCGCCGTGGGCCACCCCCCTGGCGTGGATCTCCGCCAGGAGACGGTCGAGCCGGTCGAAGAACGGCGCGGGGAGATCCCCCGGCCGGAGCGACGCCAGGGTCTGTCCGGGAACGTACTCGAGGGCGATCGCCTGGCGATCGACCCGCCCCAGGAACTCCGGCGTGCCGCGCAGGCCGCCCAGCACCCCGTAGGCGCGCGCCTCGCGGCCCAGCTGCCATGGCCCGAGCAGGTGCCGCACCGGCCAGGGGCGCGACGCGAAGTCCTTCAGGACGATCGGTCGGCCCTCGAGCTCGACCAGGTCGACGATCGCCTTGGTGACATTGCGGCCCCCGTGCAGGCGGCGGCGTGGCAGTCGGGCGAGGCGGTCGCGCGTGAAGGGGGGCATCACACCGGAGCCCCGTGCGGGGCTATGGTAAGATGTTCATCCTGTCCTGCCCCCGGAGAATAGCACAGGAGCGCCGATGGCCGAGACGCTCGAAGCGACCGCCCCGGAGCCCCTCACCATCGAGATGATCCGGCCGGGGGGCTGGGCGAAGCCCGACATCAAGAGCGTGGCGTTCGGCGGCGATCGGGCGGTCCTCAAGGACTTCAGCGACAAGTCGTGGCCGGTGCGCCTCCTGGGCCGCCGCCAGGTGGCCCGCGAGATCCGCGCCCTGCGCCGGCTGCATGGAATCCCCGGGATCCCGCAGTGCTACGGTGAGGCCGGCCGCGTGGGGATCCTGATGGAGCCCATGGACGGAGAGCGCATCACCCGCTGGTGCCGCGGTCACCGCGACCAGGCCGGGCCGATGTTCGCGAAGCTCGCCGAGCTGGTGCGGCAGATCCACGCGCGCGGCGTGGCGCACATCGATCTCCGCAAGCGCGACAACATCCTGGTGACCGCGGACGGGCGCCCCGGCATCATCGACTTCAACGCCTCGTTCTGCTTCGACCCCGCGGGGCTGGGCGCGCGCATCCTCTTCCCGATCATGCGCCGCATCGACGACAGCGCCCTCCTGAAGTGGAAGTCTCTGCTGGCCCCGGAGCTTCTGAGCGACCGGGATGCCGCCCGGCACCGGTGGATGAGCCGCCTGCGCCGCCTGTGGTTCTTCAACTAGCGTGAATAGTCCGACGCGCTCCCGCCCCGGGATCTCGCTCGTCATCCCCGTCTACAACGAGAGGGACAACCTTGCCATCCTGCACTCCGAGCTGACCGCGGTCATGGGATCGATCGGCGACGCCTACGAGATCCTGTTCGTCGACGACGGCTCGACTGACGGCAGCGACCGGGTGCTGCGCGACCTGCGCGCCTCGGACCCGCGGGTGCGGGTCCTGACCCTGGCCAGGAACTCCGGGCAGTCGGCCGCCATGGACGCCGGCTTCAAGGGCGCGGCGGGGGACGTCATCGTGACCCTGGATGCCGATCTTCAAAACGACCCGGCCGACATCCCGCGGCTGCTGGCGGCGCTCGAGGGCTGGGACGCCGTGATGGGAGCGCGCCTGCAGCGCCGCGACAACCTGGTGCGCCGCGTGTCGTCGCGCGTGGCCAACTACGTGCGCAACCGGCTGTCCGACGAGACGATCACCGACACCGGCTGCTCGCTCAAGGCGTTCCGCAGGGCCTCGCTGTCGCGCATCGTCCTCTACGACGGGATGCACCGCTTCCTGCCGACGCTCCTGAAGATGGAAGGGTGCCGCGTCCGCGAGATCGCCGTGGGCCACCGGCCGCGCCGCCACGGCGAATCGAAGTACGGGATCGGCAACCGCCTGTTGCCGTCGTTCATGGATCTGCTTGCCGTCCGCTGGATGAAGCGGCGCAAACTGCGCTACGAGGTGAAGGATGACATTTGAAGGCCTGCTGCACGTCAACGGCTGGGTGCTGTTCGGCATCCTGGGGCAGATCCTCTTCGGATCGCGCTTCATCGTGCAGTGGCTGGCATCGGAGCGCCGGAAGGAGAGCACGATCCCGGTGGCGTTCTGGTACCTGAGCCTCCTGGGGGGCCTGATCCTGTTCGCCTACGCCTTCTGGTACAGGCAGGACATCGTGTTCACCATCGGGCAGTCCGCGGGCATCTTCATCTATCTGCGCAACCTGATGCTGATCCGCCGGCCGCGCCCCGGGACCGCGATGCCTGGAGGGGCGGGCTAGGAGCCTGCCCGAGCATCCGGCCGGCACGCGGTCCTCAGGGCTTCTGCGGCCCCGGGGCGTAATATCCGGCCCGCGCCCGCACCTCCAGCTCCGGATTCTTCACCGTCAGGCGGATCGTCCGCCACTTGCCGTCCGGGACGCGATTGGTCGAAGAGTAGGCCAGCGTGTACTGGGCCTTCAGATCGGCCGCGATCTGTCGGTAGACCCCCGACAGCTGGCCGGGGCGCGCGGGGTAGTACGACCGGCCCCCGGTCGCGCTCGCCAGGGTGTCGAGGATCTCCTTGAGGCTGCGCTCGTAGCGCAGGTCCATCTCGGTGTCCAGGTGGGCCCCGAGCCCAATCGCGTAGACGGCGACCTCGCTGCGATGCGCCTTCTCCAGGGCCTCCTCGAACAGGTGCAGGCTCCCGGGCTCGTTGTCGGTCAGGGCCTGGTCGCGCCCGTCCGAAAGGAGCACGATGACGCGGCGCCCCTCGGATCCGAGAAGGCGGACGGCGGCCGCGTAGATCGCGTCGTAGAGGGCGGTGCCGCCCCGCGCCTGGATCGCCTCGATCTCCTTCTTGGTCGCGCCCCGGTCGGAGGCCGGCCCGGCGCCCCCCTTGAGCTCGTCGTTGAACGACAGGACCATGAGCCGGTCCTCCGGATCGACGCTCTCGACGAACTCTTCCGCGGCCTTGCGCGCCAGTTCGATCCGGCCCCCCAGGTTCATGCTGTTGCTGGCGTCGATCAGCAGGGCGATGGTGATCGGCACCTTGGCGGAGGTGAAATGCGTCACCGACTGCGGCGCGCCGTCCTCGAGCATGACGAAGTCGCTCTTCCCCAGATCGAGCACGGCGTTCCCCCGGCGATCGCGCACCGTGGCGAACACGTTGACCAGCCGGACCTCCTCGTACTGGCCGACGTACAAAGGGCGGGCGACCAGGGTGGCCTCCCCCCTGCGCCCCTCGGAGTCGATCGCCACGGCCCGCAGGGTGCGGTGCGCGAAGCCGGTGCCGGCGTCCCAGGTCAGGGAGAAGGGGGGGCGCTCGAAGGCGGTGAGCAGGGTCCCGTCGGCGTAAATCTCGACGCGCGAGACGCGGGCGCCGGCCGGGGCCGCCGCCTCGACGGAGATGCGGGTGGGTCCGAGGATGAGGCCGGGCGGCGCCGGCTCCAGGAAGCGCACCGCAACCTGCCCCGCCGGCTCGGTGCCCGGTGCCGCCGGGGAGTCCGCGACCGGGACCTGCGCCGCCACGCCCGCCGCCACGAGGGCGCCGGACAGGATCGCTCCTAGTAGGACCGGGCGAAGTAGACCCATCGCCGGGACTCCCCTCCGCAGCGCAGGCACTTGCCGTCCTCCCGGTTCCCCTCGAGCGGGATGCAGCGGATGGTCGCCTTGGTCTCGTCCTTGATGCGCTTCTCGCAGTCGGCCGAGCCGCACCAGTGGGCGCGGTAGAACCCGCCCGACGCGTCGAGCGCCCGCTTGAACTCCTCGTAGTCCCTGGCGTCCCGGGTGTTCTCCCGCAGGAAGGCGCGCCCCTTCTCGAGCATCGCGGACTGGATCTCCTCCAGCAGCGCGGCGACACCGGCGGCCAGGCCGGCGCGGGGCAGCGGGGTCTTGCGGCGGTCCAGCCGGCGGACGGCGGTGAACTGGTCCTTCTCCAGATCGCGCGGGCCGATCTCCAGGCGCAGGGGGACGCCCTTCATCTCCCACTCGTTGAACTTCCAGCCGGGCGACACCTCGTCGCGCAGGTCGGCCTTGACGCGGAAGGCCCCCTTCAGCTCCTCGGCCGCCAGCCGCACGGCCTCCGAGATGCGCGCCTTCTCGTCGTCGCTCTTCCAGATCGGCACCAGGACCACCTGGACGGGCGCGAGGCGGGGCGGAAAGCTGGCGCCGTTGTCGTCGCCGTGCGCCATGACCAGGGCGCCCACGAGCCGGGTGGACACGCCCCAGGAAGTCGACCAGACGTTCTCCCACGTGCCGTCCTTGGTCTGGAACTTCACCTCGAAGGCCTTGGCGAAGTTCTGCCCCAGGTTGTGCGACGTCCCGGCCTGCAGCGCCTTGCCGTCCTGCATGAGCGCCTCGATGCTGTAGGTGCGAAGGGCCCCCGCGAACTTCTCGCTGTCGCTCTTCACGCCGGTGTAGACCGGGATCGCCATGTGCTCCTCGGCGAAGCGCCGGTAGATCTCGAGGATGAGGAGCGCCTCCGCCTCGGCCTCCTGCTCCGTCGCGTGGGCGGTGTGCCCCTCCTGCCAGAGAAACTCGGTGGTGCGCAGGAACAGGCGGGTGCGCATCTCCCAGCGCACGACGTTGGCCCACTGGTTGATCAGGACCGGCAGGTCGCGGTAGGAGCGGATCCATTTGGCGTACATCGCGTAGATGATCGTCTCCGACGTCGGCCGGACGATGAGCGCCTCTTCCAGCTCCTTGCCGCCGCCGTGCGTGACCACGGCGCACTCGGGGGCGAAGCCCGCGACGTGCTCGGCCTCCTTGTGCAGGAACGACTCGGGGATGAACAGCGGGAAATAGGCGTTCTGGTGTCCGGTCTCCTTGAAGCGGGCGTCCAGCTCCTTCTGCATCCCCTCCCAGACGGCGTAGCCCAGGGGCCGGATCACCATGCAGCCCTTGACCGGCGAGTAGTCGGCCATCTGCGACTGGGTGATCACGTCGGTGTACCAGCGCGAGTAGTCTTCCTGCCTGGGGGTGATGACCTTCGCCATGGGATCTCCTGGTGCTGCTAGAGGACGAGCGGCACGAAGCGGACCGGCAGGAGCCTCTCGCGTGCGAGGCCGTCCCGGCCGCGGGTCACCCTGACCAGCTCCTGATCCCCGCTGCCGATCGGTATCACGAGCCTGCCTCCTTCGCCGAGCTGCTCCACCAAAGCCTCCGGCACGCCGGGCGCCGCGGCCGTGACCAGGATCGAGTCGAACGGCGCCTCCTCCGGCCAGCCACCGGACCCGTCCTCCGCGCGCAGGGTGACGTTCGAGACGCCCAGCTCCGCGAGCCTGGCGCGCGCCGCCTCGGCCAGGCGGGGGCGAACTTCCGTGCTGTACACGTGCCCGACGAGGTCCGCGAGGACCGCCGTCTGGTATCCCGAGCCGGTGCCGACCTCCAGGACCCGGTCGGCGGGCTGCGGCCGAATCGCCTCGCTCATGAACGCCACGACGTACGGCTGGGAGATGGTCTGCTCCTCCCCGATCGGCAACGGGCCGTCATCGTAGGCGCTGTCCCTGAGATAGTCCGGCACGAACAGATGGCGAGGCACCGTGCCCATCGCCCGCAGGACCCGCTCGTCCCGGACGCGGCGCCTGACGATCTGCTCCTCGACCATCCGCGCGCGCATGCCGGCATACGGATCCTGCGGACCGGGCGGAATCTCCAAGTGGCAGCGCCTCGCGGAAATCTTATCACAGGGGATCCGGTACAATCGGCCCGGCCGGCCGCGTGGAGATTCCTGCCGGCTCGCGGGAGGACCGATGAGAATGCCGGCGGCGTTCATCCTGATCGTCGTGGCCTCGCTGGCCGCCGCGGGATGCGGCAAGGCGGGCGAGAACGCCTCGCGCGAGGTCCTGCACGCCATCGACCAGGGAAAACTCGTCGGGACCAAGGGGACCATGGAGACTCTGGGACGGGCCCTGGGCGCCAGCGTTCTCGATCGAGGAGGTTATCCCCTGGGGAGCTCGATCGATCAGGCCACGGCCGTTCTGGTCCCGACCTACCTGCCCGGAGCCGTCACCGTCGACAACTGGGGCAACACCCTTCTCTACCAGTCGGACGGCCGCAGCTTCACGCTGACCAGCCCCGGCGCCGACGGGCGCGCCGGGAGCGCCGACGATCTGGTGATGACCGACGGCCAGTTCACCCAGCTCCCGGCCCCCGGCGGTGGGTAGGGAATCGGCCGGCCGGCATCTCGCTCTTCTGGCCAAGGCCTTCGGCCGCCCGCGCCCCGGCCGCCGCTACGCGCCGCTCGACGAGCTGATTCTCACGGTCCTCTCCCAGCATACCAGCGACGTCAATCGCGACCGCGCCTACGCCGCCCTGCGAGGACGCTTCCCCGCCTGGGAGGACGTGCTCCGGGCCCGGCGCGCCGACGTGGAGCGCGCCATTCGAGCCGGCGGCCTCGCCAGGACCAAGAGCCGGGTGATCCAGGACATCCTCCGCCGCGTCCGTCAGGACCAGGGGCGTCTCGACCTGGGCGTGCTCCGGACGATGCCGCTGGCGGACGCCAGGGCCTACCTCCTGGGCCTCCGGGGGGTCGGTGAGAAGACCGCCTGCTGCGTGCTGCTGTTCGCCTGTGGCCGGCCGGCCTTCCCGGTGGACACCCACATCCACCGGATCGCCCGGCGCGTCGGGTGGGTTCCGCCGAAGGCCACCCCGCGGAGAACCCACGCGATCCTGGCCGGCCTGATCCCGAAGGCGCGCTACCTCGAGGCGCACCTGAACCTGATCAGCCTGGGCCGGCGGATCTGCCGGGCCCGCGCCCCTCGCTGCCCCGCCTGCCCGCTCCGCCGCCTTTGCCGCTACGCCGGCCGGCTGGATGGCCCCGGGCGCCGGCCCGGCCTATATTGAGGCTCGGCGCGATCTGCGCGGCGTGGATCGATCTTCCGGGACGGTGCGGTGATGTTCGAAGGGTTCAAGGTCGGGCTGGCCCTGGGGGGCGGTGCGGCCCGCGGGCTGGCCCACATCGGGGTCCTGAAGGTCCTCGAGGAGAACGAGATCCCCATCGACCTGATCGTCGGCACGAGCGTCGGGGCGCTCGTGGGCGGGGTCTATGCCACGACGAAGAGCGCCGCGGCGACCGAGAGCCGCTTCCGGGACTTCATCTTCAGCAAGCAGTTCAAGAGATCGAAATTCGATTTTCTGCGCGAGAGCCGGCAGGCCCGCCCGGGCCTTCTCTACAATTTCGTGTCGCTGGTCAAAAAGGGGATTTTCTATTCCTTCTCGATGGCCAAGACCTCCTGGATCAGCGCGCAGCACTTCGAGCACAACATCAACGGCATCCTGGACGACGTCACTATCGACCAGACGCGCATCCCGTTCGCGGCGGTGGCCACGGACATCAATCGCGCCGAGGAGGTCATCATCCAGGAGGGCCCCCTGCGGCGGGCCGTCAGCGCCAGCAGCGCCGTCCCCGGACTCCTGCCGCCGGTGCCGATCGACGGTCGACTCCTGATCGACGGGGGATGGACCAGCAAGGTCCCGGTGATCCCGGCGCTGCGGCTCGGGGCGAACCTGGTGATCGGGGTGGACGTTTCGAAGGACATGGAGGACACTTCCGCCTACCGCAGAGGCCTGAACATCATGGTCCGGGCGAACGCGGTCAAGGCGGAGGCGCTCAAGGACATGCAGTGCCGGTTTGCCGACGTCCTGATCGATCCCGAGGTGGGTCACATCCACTGGGCCGACTTCTCGGCGATTGTCGAGTGCATCGCCCTCGGGGAAGCGGCCGCCCGCGCGAAAATCGGCGAGATCCGGCACCAGATCAAGATGGCCCGTTTTTCGTCCCTGTTCGGGTACTCCCGCTCGCGCCGGCTGGCCCGGGCGTACATGAGAGAAGAGGACCTGAAGAAGGTTCCCTGAGGAGGGGAACATGCCCCTGTCGCGCGCCATCCGTCGCTGGCTGATCGCCATGGCGATCGCGGCCGGACTCGTGGTCTCGGCCGCCGTCGCCCTGCCCTTTCTGGTGGACGTCAACAGCTACCGGCCGCAGATCGCCGCCAAGGTCCGGGAGGCGACGGGCCGCACCATCACCCTCGGGAAGATCTCCTTCGCGCTCCTTCCGACTCCCGGCCTTTCGGTGGGGGGGCCGATCCGGGTCTCCGATTCAGCCGCCTATCCCGGCCGAAACGCCCTGACGGCGGACTCGCTCCGCGTGCGGATCGGCCTCCTCGGCCTGCTGCGCGGCCGGGCCAACGTCACCTCGATCCACCTGAGCCGGCCGACCGTGACGCTCATCCGGGACGCCCGCGGCCGCTGGAACTTCGACGATCTGGTCGAGAGGGCATCCGCCGCTTCCAAAGCGGCGCCGCGCCAGGTCGGGACGCAGGAGTCCTCCTTCAAGGTCGTGGTCGATCAGGCGAAGGTCAGCGGGGGGCGGATCGTGATCTACGACGACTTCGTGGTCCCGGGCCGCCGATCGGAGGCGGTCATCGATCCGGTGAACGCCACGATCCGGGGATGGGGAGGAGACGAACCGACCGATCTGAATCTCTCCCTCGGGCTCGGCAAGAGCGCCCTGGCTGCCCGGGCCCGCCTGACGGCCTCGGGAGCGGAGCCTGTCCTGACCCTCGCCGCCCGTGGCAAGTCGGTGCGCGTCGAGGACCTGGCGCTCCTTCTTCCGTGGCTCGGGGTGGCCCGTCCAGCCGGACTGGAGGTGCGCGGGGCGCTGGACCTGGACGGCACCGCGAGCGTGCCTCTCGAGCGGCCGGAGTCGCTCCGCTTCAAGGGGACCCTCGCCCTCAAGGGGATCAGCTATCGGGACGCCGGCATGGCGCTCCCGGTGAAGGACCTGTCGGGCCGGGTGGTCGTCGACGGGGAGCGCGCCGAATGGCAGGACTTCAGCGTCAGCGCCGGATCGTCATCCCTGCGCGGCAGCCTCAAGGTGGAGAATTTCCTGAGGCCCAGGATCGGCTTCGCCCTCACGTCTCCCCGCCTGGACCTGAACGAGATCGTGGCGACCCTGATCCCGGCGGTCCCCGCCTCCCAGGGCCGGCCGGCCCCGGCCTCGGCCGCTCCTCCCGCGGGGCTTCTCGGGCAGGTGAGCGGCGCCGGCCGGATCGACGTGAAGGAGGTGCGCTTCCAGACCTTCGATCTCGCGAATGTGCGCGCCTCCGTGGGACTGGCCCGCAGCGTCTTTTCTCTTTCGGAGCTGACCGCCGGGTTCTATGGCGGGGCGCTGGGAGGCAAGGCGAGCGTCGACCTGTCCCGGGCCGTGCCCGGGTATGCCGCCTCGGTCCGCCTCGACAAGATCGATGTCGACCCTCTTCTGTCGGCCTATGACCCCGGCCTCAAGGAGCTCGTTCGAGGCCGACTGAGGGGTCGCCTCGACCTCGCGGCGACCGGCGCGGGCATGGATCAGATCCTGGGCACCGCCCGGGGGGACGGCGACATCGAGATAGCCGACGGCGCCGTCACGTCGTTCAGCGTTCTCAAGCAGCTGGCCGCCCTTCTGGAGATGGCGGGCGGCAAGGGGGTGGGCCGGGACAGCACGCCGTTCGAAGTCCTCAAGGCCACCCTCGCCGTCGCGGACGGGCGGGCCCGCACCGACGATCTGACGCTGCACTCCAAGGACCTCGATCTCGAAGGGAAAGGCTGGGTCGGTCTGGACGCCACGCTCGACCTGGACGTGACCGCGCGATTCTCCGAGGAGGCGACGGGGGGCATGGTGACGAAGAACGCGCGGCTGCGAAGCCTGACCGAGAATGACCGGCTGGCCGTCTACTTCTCCCTGAAGGGGAACCTGGCCAGCCCCAGCTTCGGGATCAACAGGCAGGCGCAAGTCCGGCAGGTGAAGGAGCGCGCCAAGGAAAGAGTGCGCGAGAGCCTGACCGACCGCCTCCTGAAGCGCCTGGGCCAGCCCGAGGAAGGCAAGCCGCAGGAGACCCCCCCTTAGGATTCGGCCGAGCCGGCCCCATCACTGGACCCGGAGCACCTCGACCCGCGTGAAGCCGGAGCTCACCCGCGTGCCGTCCTTCCCTTCGACTTCAAGCCGGATGAGGTACGATCCCGGGCGGTACAGGACGAACGTCTTGGTGAAGCTGGTGCTCACCGAAATCTCCTCATCGGGATGGACGCACGCCGGGTCCTCGCGGGTCCGTAAGCCGTCGCGCTCCGACTGGCCGGGGTCGATCCGGATCCAGGTCACGGCCGCGTGGCAGAAGTTCCGGTCGTGCAGGTCGACGCCCGTGAGGGCCCCCGTCACGATCACGGTCACCGGAGTGAAGCCGAAGGCCGGATCGGCGGTCAGGGCCAGCTTCGGCTTGTCCTCCCCTTTGTCCGTCTTCCCGGTGGGCGGCTTGGGCTTGCGGGAGGACGCGAATGCGGGGGAAACGGACCCCCCTGAGGCCGCCAGGAGGAAGCCCAGAAGGAGGACGGAAACCGACCGACGGCCCATGTGGCAGTATAGGCGCAGGCCGCGCCGGCCCACAAATGTGGCGCGCTTTTGTCCGGGACTGAGGACGGCTGCCCTCGGGCCGGGGGACACCCTCAAACGGTGTCGCCTGACGGGTGGCCTGCCCCCCTTGAAAAGCGACCACTTGGTCGACCGGCCCGGCTCCGCCTGGTCGACCGCCAGGTCCGCTCGACGTGGCACGGAAATAGCACCTTGCGTGGCAGGACCTGAGAACAGGGTCCCGGAAGAGGGAAAGGCGGGTTAGGACGATGCGCTCCAGGCCGAGGTGGTCACGGTGGTTGTTGGTGGTCGGCTCCATTCTGCTCGCGGGAGGGGCGGTATTCCCGGCGCTTGCGGATCCCGAAGACGACCCGGAATACGGCTCGGTCTACGGCCGGGTCAGACACCTCGAAGGGGGCCTGACGCTGCTCCGCGCGGGGGAGGGGACGGAGTCGGAGGGGATCGTCAACGATCCCGTCACGCCGGGCGATCGCCTCACCACGGAAGACGGCCGCGCCGAAATCGGCCTGGCCGACGGATCGGTCTTGTGGCTCGACCAGGGGACCCGCCTCGACGTGCGCAATCTGGCGGACATCGACAACGAGTATGAGAAGACCAACCTGCTCGCCCTCGAAGGCGGCGCCATCCGCATCGAGACCTCCGATCCCGACAGTCGGGACAAAACCTTCCGCATCGACACCGAGGCGGGGTCCGTCTACCTGTTGTCGGGCGGGAGCTACCGGATCGAGAACGAGGACGGCGCGACCACCGTCTACTCGTTCCGCGGGGTGGCCGAGCTGTCCGGGGACGAAGATTCCGTTCTGGTCCGGACGGGAGAGCGGAGCAGCGTCCAGCCGGGCCGGCTTCCCTCCGAGCCGCGCCGGTTCAATACCGCCCGCCTGGACGACTTCGACCGCTTCGTCGAGGACCGCCAGGAGGCCTACCTCAGGCGCGGGGGAGAACGCTACCCGCAGGAGACGGTGGAAGACCTGCCGTACGAGGTCAGGCCCTACGCGAGCGAGTTGTCGTTCTACGGCTCCTGGCACAACGTCCCGAGCTACGGCTGGGTGTGGCGGCCGGTGTACACGGGCGGCTGGGGCCCCTACGTCAACGGCTACTGGTCGTGGTGCCGGGGCGGCTGGGTCTGGGTCTCGTACGATCCGTGGGGCTGGGCTCCGTACCATTACGGCCGCTGGGACTTCGCGGTGGACATCGGCTGGGTGTGGATCCCGGGGAGCGTGTGGAGCGGCGCCTGGGTGAGCTTCGCGGTCGGACCGTCGTATGTCGGATGGTGCCCGCTGAACTACTACAACCGCCCGGTGTTCAGTGACGTGACGATCATCAACTCCGTGAACATCAACGTGACGCGCCTCAAGCCTCGCGGCTGGCGGTTCGTCACAGCGGATCGGTTCGCGGACCGGCGGCCGGGCCGGACCTTCGTCCGCGCCGATCGCCTGCCGCGCGGCACCGACGTCGTCCTCACCTCGCGCCTGCCGCGCTTCGATCCGAAGGACGTCGGCCGCCGGCCGGAGGAGGGCGAACGCCTGATGGAGAAGGTCCGCAACAGCCGGACACCGCTCCCGGCGGCGGTCGACCGGGAGAGCCGCCCCGTGTCCTTCCGCACCATGGAGAGGGACAAAGAGCCGCGCTCGCGTCGCGGGAACATCTCACCGCGGGAGCAGGCGGGGATGCGAGACAGGGACAGGTCGCAGGAGCAGGCGAAGCCTCGGGGCCAGGGCAATCCCCGGGAGCAGGCTCGGCCCCGACCGGGGCAAGGGCAGTCCGCGGACCGGCCGGCGAGACCGGATCAGGACACGCGCCCTCCGGCGCCCAGACCGGGCCCGAGCACTCGGCCCCCCCGGCGCTCCACCGAGCCGGACCGGGTGCGTGAGCCCCGGCAGGCGCCGCCGTCGCGTCAAGGGGCGCAGACGCCCGATCGGGGTCGCGGCCCCTCCGAGAACCAGGCCCGCCCGCGGCGCGAATCGCCGCCGCCGGCGGGGACGAGGGAGGCGCCACGACGCGACAGCGGCCAGCCCGATTCCGGCCGGTCCGCGTCCCGCTCCGACCAGAAGATCGAACGGCTGTTCGACGGCGTCCGCAGCGATCGCAACCGCGGCCGTCCGGAACCGCAGCGCATCGAGCCCCCGCGTGGCCAACCTCAGCGTGTCCAGCTCCAGCGTCCCCAGCCGCCCCGCATCGGGCCACCGGCACCGACCCGGCAGGGGATGGAGGGACCTCGTCCGGAGCAGCGTCCGAACCCGCGTCCTTCCGCTCCTCCGCGAGCCCCCAAGCCCCCTAAGGACGACAATGACAAGGGGCACAACGGCGAAGACCACCGCCACTGATCTCCGGGTCACCGGCCGCGCGATTCAACCGCTGAGCCATCCTC
>DASYUH010000026.1 GCA_036001465.1 Candidatus Polarisedimenticolia bacterium | reverse complement strand
GAGACTGTCAAGTTGTAATTTAAGACTGTCCATAACGACAGCGCCCGGTCAGTAGCCCGCCCCGACGAGCGCCGCGAGCTTCGCGAGCGACATGCGCCAGCCGATCTCATTGTCGGCGGTCGACAGGCCGGGCGGCAGCCCGTCGTGCACGGCCAGGACCTCGGTCCCGCCGTTCGCATCGACGAGCGTGTACGTGATCGTCATCTCGCCGCGCAGCGCGGGGTCCGTGGTCTCGAACTCGACCACTTCGACAACCTGTTCGTTCGCCACGAGCTTCATGAAGCGGCCATGAAACGTGTCGGTGTGCGCGGTCGTCTTGCCGGTCCCGGTCGGCGCGTCGTACGTGAGCGAGATCCGGAACGAGCCGCCTTCGCGGGCGTCAAACGCATGAACATGGCTGGTCATGCCATCCGGCACCATCCACCGCGCGACCGCGCGCGCATCGAGAAGGGCGCGATAGACGCTCGCGCGGGGCGCATTCACGCGGCGACTGATGCGGGTCGCGCTCATGCACCAACATTAGCAGGCGCACCGGGCACGGGCAAGAACGCCGTCTGGACCGTGAGATTGGGATGGCAGGGTCCGCCGATCACGGTATATTTGGGAGGTCTCGTAGGTCGAATCCCCCCTGGACCGGAGTTGTGCGAGGTCAGCCCTCGCAGGCAGGAGGCGACATGCGATCACGACCGCGCCGTGCCCCCCGTACCGGCCTGGCCCGGGCCCGCATCCCTCGGCGGCTTCTCATCATGGCGTCGCTGGCGGCCCTGACCGTCGGCCATCTCGCCGCGCGGCCGGCCTTCCCTGATCCGGCTCTGCCCGTCCCGAGCGCCTCGCATCTCGCGATCGCCGACTTCAACGGCGACGGGATCCCGGATGCAGCCGTCAGCACCTATGCTCCAGGCGGGGTGGTCGTGGCCCTCGGTCAGGAGGACGGTACGCTGGCCACGGCGACCTCGATCCCCCTCGAGCCGGGGGTGCTTTTCGTCGCCGCCGCGGACCTCAACCGGGATTCCCGACAGGACCTCGTGCTTGCCAACGTTGCGAACGATCCGTTTCAGCCGGGCGACGGCGCAACGTGGGTGATCCTCGGCCGGGGCGACGGCAGCTTCCTTCCCGCGACACGCCTGACTACGGGAGTCCGGCCCAAGGCGGTGGCAATGGGTGACTTCGACGAGGATGGGAACCCGGACCTCGCGTCCATCAGTACGTGCTCGGCCGGTGTCGACTGCCCCTCTGGCGAGGTCTGGATATCGCCCGGGTACGGGGACGGCACGTTCGGCCCCGCGACCGGCACACCGGCCGGGCGGGAGCCGGTCTACCTCGTCAGCGGGGATTTCAACGAGGACGGGCACGTGGACCTGATGGTCGCGAACACCCGGGCGTTCTACCCGGAAGGCCCCGGCGATCTGTCGTTCCTGGCCGGCCGCGGGGACGGAACGTTCGCTCCCGAGCAGGACGTCACGGAGGCGGTGGTCGCTCCCCATGCTCTCGCCGTCGGCGACTTCAACGCGGACGGTCACCTGGACATTGCGGGGATCCGGCACACCGGTCACTCGGTCAGCATCTACATCGGGCGCGGCGATGGAACGTTCGCGTGGAATTTCTTCCCGACGGGGCAGGATCCGACCGATGTGGTGGTCGGCGACTTCAATGCGGATGGACTCCAGGATGTGGCGACGTCCAACAATCAGTCGGACGACCTGGCGGTTCTGCCGGGGCGCGGTGACGGAAGTTTCGGTGAGGCGTTAAGGACAGACGCGGCGAACGGGCCCTCGGGCCTCGGCTTCGCCGATTTCGACGGGGACGATCGCATGGACGCGGTGGTCGCCAATGAGGTTTCGGAGACGGTCCTGCTCCTCCCGGGCCACAGCGACGGCACCTTCGGGACTCCGACGAGACCGCTCGATCGGTTCGGAAGCGCGGACAGCGCGCTGGCCGACTTCGACCGGGACGGACACCAGGATCTTCTCGTGTCGTACGGCAGCCAACTCGGGCCACCCATGGGCCGCATGTCGTTTCTCCGGGGGCTCGGTGATGGCTCGTTCGGCCCGGAGATCCCATTCGCGGCCGAAACGCTCCGGGGGCCGCTGCGGGTGGCCGACTTCGACGAGGACGGAATTCCCGACTTCGCGGTCGGGAACCTCGACACGAGCGAGATCTCGATCTTCCTCGGCCTGGGGGATGGGAGCTTCGGGCAGGAGCGGCGCGTGAGCGTGGGCCCCAGCCCGGGGCACATCGCCGCAGGCGACCTGAACGGCGACGGCCATGTCGATCTCGCGGTCGTGAACCAGGGGGCGAACTACCCGGTCCGCCTGCCGGCCGACATCTCGTTGTTGCTGGGTCGAGGTGACGGCACGTTCGCCCTCGAGGTCCGCTTCTCGGGCGTCAGCGACGTCATCAATACGGCGATCGCCGACTTCAATGGCGACGGCATGGGGGACCTCGCGGCCACGAGCGAAAGCGACCTGTGGGACAGCGTTCCCGGAGAGCTGAACGTATTCCTGAGCCTGGGGGGCGGAGCGTTCGATGCCGGACGTGTGATGACCGCCGGGAAAGCAGTCTTCGGGGTCGTGGCGACAGATGTGAACAGCGATGGCCGGACCGATCTGGTCGTGAACAACCGCGGCGTGATCCAGCGCGAGTGGGAATCGGGCGACCTTGCCCTCTTTTGGCCGCGGCGACGGCTCGTTCGAAGCGGGCAGCCGGATCGAGACCGGCGGATCTCCCATCTACCTGGAGCAGGCGGATGTCGACCTGGACGGACGGATCGATCTCGTCTCGTCCAATTCCGCCGAGGACGCCTCGGTTCTGTTCGGGGGCGGTGACGGAACGTTCGCGCCGCCGGAGCGCTTCGGCACGCAGAACTATCCATACGCCTTCGCGGCAGGCGACCTGAACGGAGACGGCCGTCCCGACCTCGTCGCGCTGGGAGACAGCCAGATCGTCGTTCTCTTGAACCGAATCGAGCCCCTGAACACGCCGCCGCATGCCTCGATCAACTCCCCCGCCTCGGCGGAGTGCGGCGGGCCGGCCGGCGCAGCCGTCGTCCTGGACGGATCCGCCTCGGTCGATCCGGACGGGCCGTACGGAGGCTCGGACTATATCGTCAAGTACGAATGGTTCCTGGTCCTGGGACCACGGGCACGAGCGCCGCTCGGGACCGGCGCCGTCCTGACCGTGACCCTTCCCCTCGGATCGCACCTCATCGAGCTTCGCGTCACCGACACGCATGCCGCTGCCGGCGAAGCCCAGGCCGTGGTCGCCGTGCGCGACACCATTCCCCCTTCCCTGTCGGTCGCGCCCGACCCGACTGTGCTGTGGCCGCCCAACCACCGGCTCGTGCCGGTGAGCGTCGCCTTGCTGGTCAGCGACCGATGCGACCCGGCCGCCGCGGTGCGGCTGGTTGCCGTGACCAGCAGCGAACCGGATGACGCCCCCGAAGACCGGGATGGGAGGACGCAGGGGGACATCACCTTCCCCGACGCCGGCGCGTCAGCCACGGAGATTCTCCTGCGCGCCGAACGGGATGGAGACGGGCCCGGCCGCACGTATGAGCTCACCTACACGGCGACCGACGCATCCGGAAATTCCACGGTCGCGCCGGCCCTCGTCTCGGTGCCGCACGACCTCGGGCAGGGGCCAGAGCCGCTCTCGATCCGCGCCTCGCCGGCGGGGATGGACGGATCGGCGCGCTGGTCGTGGAGCGGCGTGATGGCAGCGAAGGGGTACGACCTGATCTCAGGAGACCTCGCGAGCCTGCGGATGGAACCCGGCAGGGTGTCCCTCGGCGCCGTGCGCGTCCTGGCCCGGAGGATCCAGGAGACGTCCTGGAGCGAGGACGGCGCACCTCTCACCCCTGTGGCGGGCAGCGCCTTCTTCTATCTGGTTGAGTATCGCGACGCCCGGGGGCCGACCGGCCTGGGAGCTGAGTCGGTCCCTCTCCCGCGCGAGCCATCGTCCTGCGACGCAGCCTGCCCCGGAATGGAGGCGGAATACCTCGCCTCCACCAAGGCCGAAACCCGCAGACGCTGACGGCGCCGCGCGGGAACCAGGGCGCCGACTCTCCGTCCGTGAAGGCTTCAGCCGTGCCCTTCGACGTGCCGCAGCTTGTCGGGATTGAGGACGCGGTAGGCGGAGACGATCCGATCACCGTCGGTGGCGATGGACGTAGTCCAGACCACCTGCCCCGACCTCGAGGTCACGAGCGTGGGCTCGCCGTTGAGCCGGACCGTCCGGTGGGTCAGCACGAGGCCACGGATCTTGCGCTCGATGGCCAGGAGGAACCGGGCAATCCGGTCCGCGCCGACCAGGACGTGGCGAGAGGCAGTCACCTTGCCGCCGCCGTCGGACGTCCAGGTGGCGTCCTGGGCGAACAGCGAGACGAGCGCGTCCTTGTCGTCGGCTTCGAGGGCGGCCAGGAACCCGTCCAGCAGCCGCTCCTTCGACTCGGGAGGGGCGGCGAAGCGCGGGCGGCCGGCGTGCACGTGCTCGCGGGCCCGGTGCACCAGCTGGCGGCAGGCGGCTTCGCTCTTCTGCGCGACCTGGGCGATCTCCGCGTAGTCGCAGGCGAACACCTCGCGCATCAGGAAGGCGACGCGCTCCTCGGGGGTCAGCCGCTCCAGGAGAACGAGGAAGGCCATGGACAGATCGGAAGAGAGGTCGGTGGCGCGACCGGGGGCCGCCCAGGCCCCCGTGGCGACCGGCTCGGGGAGCCACTTCCCGACGTAAGTCGTGCGCTCGGCCGCGGCGCGCCGCAGCCGATCGATCGACAGCCGGCCGATCACCGCCATGAGCCACCCCTCGGGGGAGCGGACCGCCCCCCGGTCCGCCTGGTGCCAGCGCAGGTACGCCTCCTGCACCAGGTCCTCGGCGTCCGCGACCGAGCCGAGCATCCGGTAGGCCATCCCGAACAGCCGGGGCCGGGCGCGCTCGAAGACCGCGGCGGGATCCGTCACGGAGTCCATGCCTCCTTGTTAGCACAGACGATCCCGGACGACCAGTGTGACGAGAGAAAAACGTGTCACAGAAGCCGGTGCCTCTCCGTCTTTAGAGGTGAGTCGCACAGAATAAGGAGGGACGAACGATGCGAATCTTTCTGACTGGTGCCACCGGGGTCGTCGGCCGTCGCGCGGTTCCGCTGCTCGTCGAGGCCGGCCACCGGGTGACCGCCGTCGGCCGCACACCCGAGAAACGCGCCGCCCTGTCGCGGGCCGGCGCCACGCCTGTCGACCTCGACCTGTTCGATCCCCAGGCCGTCGGCCCGGCGCTCGCCGGGCACGACGCCGTGGTCAACCTCGCCACCCACATTCCGCACTCGGGGACGAGCATGCTGCTTCCCGGCGCCTGGCGCGAGAACGACCGCATCCGGCGGGACGCCTCCCGGATCCTCGTGGACGCCGCGATCGCCCAAGGGGTCCCGCGCTTCATCCAGGAGTCGTTCGCCCCGATGTACGCGGACGCCGGCGACGCCTGGATCGACGAGACGTCACCGATCCAGCCGGCGCGCTACAACCGCTCGACCGTGGATGCCGAGCGCTCGGCCGAGCGCATCACCCGAAACGGCGGGGCCGGGATCGTCCTGCGCTTCTCCGCTCTCTACGGACCGGACTCCCCTCACGCGCTCGAGCTCATCGGGTACGTGCGCAAGGGGCGCGCGCCGATCCCGGGCTCGCCCGGGGCCTTCCTGTCTTCGGTGACCAACGACGACGCCGCCACCGCCGTCGTCGCGGCGCTGGGCCTGCCGGCCGGGATCTACAACGTCACCGACGACGAGCCGCTGCGCCGGCGCGAGTATTTCGACACACTGGCCCAGACGCTGCGCGTCGCCCCGCCCAAGCCTCCCCCCGCCTGGCTGATGGCGCTCGGCGGCTCGCTCGCGAAGCTGATGGCCCGCTCCCTGCGGATCTCGAATCGCAAGCTGCGGCAGGCCTCGGGCTGGCGGCCGCGCTATCCGAGCGCCCGCGAGGGCTGGAAGGCGATTCTCGAGGAGATCCAGGGGGCCGGCATCGCAGACCGGCCGGCTCGTGCCCGAGCCTCCCGGTGACAGCGTCCGGTCAGTAGCCCGCCTCGAACGCAGGCCTACTTCAGGTCTCTTATCGGGTCAGGGTCCGGGTTCGACGACGCGGGAGCCGGTCACGAAGTGATCCGTGTCGCCGAAGCACGAGGTCGGAAGGCCGACGTGCTGTTCGTAGTGCAGGACGACGCGCTTGCCCATGTCCGCGTTGATCTGCTTCGCCACCGCGTCATCGCGGACGGTGAAGCTGAAAATCTGCGGCATCGCGCCGGGAAGGTTCGCCATGGCGAGCTCCCCTTCCCAGGTCTTGCAGACCCATCCCTTGCGGGAGAACTTCTGGACGTATCCGGCGCGCTCGCCGTCCGAGTAGGAGTAGCTCAGGGCGGCCCAGATGTAGAGTCCGAAGCCGAGCACCGCAATGAGCACGATGAGAAGAATGCCTCGCCGCATGCTGCGCAACCCCGCGAAGGCCCGGGCGTTGATTGGAGCACAGGACGCCCCCCGTTCGCAACCGCGACCTAGGCGAGGGCTGACGGCCGCCCTGGGCTCAATCTCCGCCCGCCGCCTCGCTGTCCGACGCCGCGCTCAGCTGGCGCCGGCGCGCGTGGGCGGGTCCTTCGCGGGGTCTGAGCAGTTGCGGTCGACCTCGTTCAGCAACTGGTCGTCTGGCACTCCCCTCCCGCGTGGCGGCAGCTGGTCTGGTTCGGCGAGTGCGCGCAGAGGCCGCGCGAGGTGCACGCCTGCCGCTCGCACGATGACGGCGCGGCGAACGCCGCCGTCGCCAGGTCGCCGAGCGGAGAGACGTACGGCCCATCCCCGGCGACGCGCGCCGGAGCGGCGATCAGGCCGACGCCGACGAACACGGCACACACCACGAACATCCGAAGCGTGAGTCGAAGCGCACGATGCATGGTGGACCCTCCTTTGGCGAACAGGTTATCCCCAACCGGCTGGTGAGGCAAGCCAGAAACCTCCTTGGGGGCAAGTGGCGGATCCAATGCCCTTCGAACGGCTTCCTCAGGGCAGTAGCGCAGCCATCACCTGCTGGAGGAGGGCGATCAGCGAACCCAGGTTGGCGCCGGCGGCCTGGGCGGCCTGCAGGTCGGCGATGGCCAGCTGCGCCCCGCGTAGCCGGCCGTAGGCTGAAACGGCTGATCAGGAAGAACTTTCATCGAGAAGCCGATTCACTCGACTGACTACCGTGTCGAAGAGGCGTTGATCACTCGGGGTGTTCCAGTGGGTCGCCTCAGCTCGACCCCCTCGCGGCGTCCGGGTCAGCTGCAACTTGTTAGCATCCGTCGGCACCGGATACCGCCCCCCGTATTCTATGAAATGTGATAGGCGTCGGAGAACGTCCTTTTCCAAGCTGGACAACGTCAGGTGGAGGACTCGTGCCAGCTGCACCAGATCGTGAGCGCCTGCGTGTGGCACCGGAACGTACTTGCCATCCTTGGCAAGCGTGTGTCCGCGCTTGACCCACAGGGCTTTGAGAAGACACTCAATGGCCATACCGTTCAGCATCAACTCAATCGGATGAGTCCTCCATTCGCTGGCTACTGGAACAGGCTGGGGATTGACTGCTTCTCGGCGCTCGCGAAGCACAGCGGCCGCGGCGAGCAGGTCGCCAGCGCACATTCTCCAGGTCTGCGGTGCGTTCCCGGCCCATGTGTGCCGCTCGATTCTTCGT
This sequence comes from Candidatus Polarisedimenticolia bacterium, assembly GCA_036001465.1. Lineage (NCBI taxonomy): Bacteria > Pseudomonadati > Acidobacteriota > Candidatus Polarisedimenticolia > Candidatus Polarisedimenticolia bacterium. The sequence goes on along the minus strand of DASYUH010000026.1, from coordinate 2,801 downwards.
TTCCAGTCCATTCAGGTCTCAACGAGTCCCAGCAGGTTTCCGCTCCCGCTCGGCCGCGCCCGCATACCCCCGGTCACTTCGCCCCGTGCCTGCCGCACGGCGGCGACTGCAGCGGGTAGTTGGGCGGCGCTTGCCCATCTACTCGAGCTTTGGGTCGATCCTTATGCTACACACGAACCACGAGAATGCCTTCCGACTCGGCTGCGGCAGCCAAGTCAGCGTCGGCAGTCACCAGCTTGGTCTGGCTGCCGCCAGCGAACCACTTGAGGAAACTCTCGCGTATCACCGTCATCTGCAGCGTGTCCGCGACGTCAAGCTTAGGATACCGCTTGCGACGGTCGAAACCCTCGGCTTCATGCGTGAGTAGCACGGGATGACCATCGCGGATATCGAGATCGACCGAATGAAACCTACCACTTCTCACATAATGAAAAAATGTGTAAACGGCCCGGCCGTACTCATGGTCCGTCACCTCACCCCGACGCCGCTTTCCCTTGAGGGCTCCGAGAGCCTCAGCGAGCACAACCCAAGAGCTGTGGACCCGGCCGCTTTGGGATAACAGGTCATCGACCGCGTCGTGACCCCGCTCACGAGCGAGTAGCTTGACTATCGCACTCGCGTCGAAGAAGTAGGTCGGGATCACCTCCATCTCAGAATTGGGACGCACCGCATGCTCCGCTCAGATCGACCGGCCAACTACAATTCGACTGCATGAATTCAAAAGGGGGCCAAACTGCGGCCCCCTTCTCATTCTTCGAGCCCCGCAACCTCGGCGGGAACCCAGTCGTGATATCGAGCCGACTCTACCTCACGAACACCCGCTCGTCGCGCCGCAGTTGAGGCACTTGTAGCACGCCGCGTTGCGCACCATGATCGAGCCGCAGTCGGGGCAGGGGGGGGCGTCCTCGTCGGGGCGGAAGGCGAACATCGAGCGGGACGGGTCGGAGCCGGCGGCGCCGACGGACGACGGGCCGGAGCCGGGCGTCGAGCCGCGGGGCGAAGGGACGCCGACCGGGCCGGTGATCGTGGTCGTGCTCATGGGCCCGGCAGACAGGTTGACGGGCATCAGGCCTGGACGCCCAGGGGTCTCCCCTGCCGGCTGGCCGGCCGTCTCGCCGCCCTCCTCCTTCACGTGCACGCCGATGGCGCGCTGCTGGTCCTTGTTCAGGAACTTCGAGGCCAGCCATCTGAAGATGTAGTCGACGATCGACTTGGCGATCGGGATCTCGGGGTTGTTGGAGAAGCCCGAGGGCTCGAAGCGGACGTGGCTGAACTTGTCGACGAGGACCTGGAGCGGCACGCCGTACTGCAGGGCCATCGAGACGGCGGTGGCGAAGCAGTCCATGAGGCCGGAGACGACGCTCCCTTCCTTGGCCATGACCAGGAAGATCTCGCCGGGCTGGCCGTCCTCGTACATGCCGACGGTGACGTAGCCGTCGTGGCCGGCGATGGAGAACTTGTGGGTGATGGCGCGGCGCTCGTCGGGCAGGCGGCGGCGCACGGCGCGGGCCGGGGCCTCGACGGTGACGCCGACGCCGGGGGCGGCCTCGACCTTGACCTTGGTCTGGTCGCGGCTGGTCGACAGGGGCTGGCTGCGCTTGCAGCCGTCGCGATAGATGGCGACGGCCTTGAGGCCGAGCTTCCAGGACTGCAGGAAGGCCTCGGCGATCTCCTCGGGCGTCACGTCGGACGGCACGTTGACCGTCTTCGAGATGGCGCCCGAGATGAACGGCTGGACGGCTCCCATCATCTTCACGTGGCCCGTGTAGTGGATGGCCCGCTCGCCGACGGCGCAGTCGAAGACCGGATAGTGCTCCGCCTTGATGTAAGGCGCTCCCACGACCGAGTTGTGGTCGTCGACGTAGGCCACGATCTCCTCGGCCTCCGTCGGCGCGTAGCCGAGCTTCTCGAGCGCCATCTGGACGCCGCGGTTCACGATCGTGATCTCGCCTCCGCCGACGAGCTTCTTCGACTTCACCAGTGAGAAGTCGGGCTCGACTCCGGTCGTGTCGCAATCCATCATGAAGCTGATGGTGTTGTGGCTGACGAAGCCGTTGGCCACGTACGTGACGTTGTCCGGGACGGAAAGGTCGTACGTCGGCTCGTCGTCGAGCGTCTCGACGGTCGCGACCGTGTCGTAGTAGAAGCCGAGCAGATGTTCGAGCTCCGTGCTCTCTGTGCGCTCCATCAGCGCCGTGGCGGATCGCCGCGAGACGTCACCGCGCCGCGCGAGCGACATCAGCATCGTCTTGCGGAGCGAGTCGTTTTCGGGCGCGAGCTCGTCGACCAGCTCACGGCTGACAGGGATGTGATCGTGCCGCGACGCTTGGCGGTGATCACCACGCCAGAGCGATGCTTCCCTTCGGATCGACATGAAGCCGATCTCGGTCAAGAAGCGCTCGGACGCAGCGACGTTCAGCAGGCGGAGGACGAAGCGATCGTTGTTTCCCCAGTTCGAGCCCGCGCCATCAACCTTTCGCGTGGTGACGAAGCCGAGGGCCAACAGAAGGCTCTGGATGTCGCGGCTGAAGGTCTCAGTGACCGTCGTCCATGAGACGTATCCGGTATTCGTGCTGCCGTCCGCCTCGAACAGGCCGCGGACGAACGCCGCATAAATCTCGCGATCGTTCGTGTGCAGGACTGCGTCCGGGATGTGTGAGTGCCACCCCTTGCCGGCGTGTTCGGCAGCCGGCGGGAGCTTCGCGAAGCCGCATGCTTCCCACCAAAGGACGAGCGGCACTGAATTGAACGCGACCTCCGTATACCCCTGCTTCTCGGTGATTGCAGCGTTGAGTCCGAAC
>DASYUH010000025.1 GCA_036001465.1 Candidatus Polarisedimenticolia bacterium | reverse complement strand
CCCAGGATCGGGGTCAGCGGCACGAACGGCGCCCGGAAGGGGCGAGGGGCGTTCGGATTGGTCCGGCGCATGATGAGGACGGCGGCGCACACCATGACGAACGCCAGGAGCGTCCCGATGTTGACCAGGTCGGCCAGGATGCGCAGCGGCACGAAGGCGCCCAGCGTGGCCACGAAGCAGCCGGTGAGGATGGTCGACTTCCACGGGGTGCGGAAACGGTCGTGCACCGCCCCGAAGAAGCTCTGCGGCAGGAGCCCGTCACGCGCCATCGCCAGGAAGACGCGCGGCTGGCTGAGCATCATGACCAGGAGCACGGAGGTGATGCCGGTGATCGCCCCGACCGAGATGAGGAAGCGGGCCCAGGGGAGGCCGGCCTGCCGGAAGGCGTCCGAGACCGGCGCGTCGATGTTGATCTGGTTGTACGGGACCATGCCGGTGAGCACCGCCGCCACGGCGATGTACAGGATGGTGCACAGGACCAGGGACGTGATGATGCCGATCGGCACGTCGCGCCGCGGGTTCTTCGCCTCCTCGGCGTGCGTCGAGATCGAATCGAAGCCGATGTAGGCGAAGAAGATGACCGCCGCGCCCGCCATCATGCCGAGCGGCTCACCTCCCGCCCCCGTCTGGCCGAAGATCGTCTTGCCGAAGAAGGCGAGGCCCGTCAGGCCGAACGGCGCGAACGGCTTCCAGTTCTCCGGGTTGACGTAGAACGCCCCCACCGCGATGACGAAGAAGACGATCGCCAGCTTGACGATGACCATGAAGGCGTTGAACCCGGCGCTCTCCCGGATGCCGATGACCAGCACGACCGTGATGAGCGCCGCGATGGCGATGGCCGGCAGATCGAACCAGGTTCCGGTGGCCGCCAGGTGGCCGGTCGCCGGGTCGTAGTCGAACGGGGCGTTGGTCAGGACGGTGGGCAGATGCACGTTGAACTGATCGAGAAGCGCCTGGAAGTAATGCGACCAGCCGTGCGCCACGGTCGAGGACGCGACCGCGTACTCGAGAATCAGGTCCCACCCGATGATCCAGGCGAACAGCTCTCCCATGGTGGCGTAGGCGTAGGTGTAGGCCGATCCGGCGACCGGCACCATCGACGCGAACTCGGCGTAGCACAGCGCCGCGAAGATGCAGGCGATGCCGGCGAAGACGAACGACAGCATCAGCGCCGGGCCGGTCTTGTCGTGCGCCGCCACGCCCGTCAGGACGAAGATGCCGGTGCCGATGATCGCGCCGACTCCGAGACTGGTCAGGGCGACCGGCCCGAGGACGCGGCGCAGCCGGTGCTCGCCGGCCATTTCCTTCATCAGGGTCTCGTACGACTTGGTGGCGAACAGCGGGTTGGCCATGGGGTCCCCTCGCTAAGGGGCACCCGTCGCTCAGCGCCAGGGTGCCCGACCGGGATCGAACCGGGCAAAGCCTATCATCTTTAATGTCGGGAGGGCATGCCGGCCGGGATCAGAAGGCGGGCCGGGGGCGTTCCCCCCGCAGATGCTCCTTGAAGAAGGCGACGGTGCGCGACCAGGAGAGACGCGCCGCCTCCTTGTCGTAGCGGGCCTCCGACGTGTCGTTGTGGAAGGCGTGCTGGACGTCCGGGTACAGGTAAAGCGTGTACTTCTTCCCCGCCTGCTTGAGCGCCTCCTCGAACGCCGGGACCCCCTCGTTGATGCGCGTATCGAGCCCGGCATAATGCAGAAGGAGCGGTGCCGTGATCCGGGGGACGTCGGCCGTCCTGGGTTGCCGGCCGTAATACACGACCGCCGCGCGCAGGTCGGGGGACTGGACGGCCAGCTCCCCCGCCATCCCCCCGCCCCAGCAGAACCCGACCGCCCCCACCTTGCCGGTGGTCTTCGGGTGCTTCGCGAGGAACGCGACGGCGGCTTTCAGGTTGAGGATCGTCACGTCCGGATCGAGCTTGCCGATCAGCTCGCGCGCGGCGTCCTCGTCGGCGGGCGTGCCGCCGAGCGGGGACAGGAGGTCCGGAGCCAGCGCGAGAAACCCTTCGATCGCCACGCGGCGGGCCACGTCCTCGATGTGGGCATTGAGGCCGCGGTTCTCGTGGATGACGATCACCGCCGCCGTCTTGCCCCCCTTTCGGGGCCGGGCCGTATAGGCCGCCACCTTGCCCCCGCTTCCCGCGTACGTGATCCGACCGCTCTCCAGCCGCGGGTCGTCGGGTGGGACGATCGCCGCCAGCGCGCGGTCCGCCTCGAGGGCAGGGAGGATCGCCAGGGCGGCCGTCATGCTGCCGGTCAGCCGCGCGAGGCGCGTCAGGAACACCCGCCGGTCGAGCGGTGCGTGCGTGTACTCGTCGTAGAGGTCGATGATCGCCTGGTTCATGAGTTCCCTCCCGGGTTCGACGAGATCACGAGCGATGTCATCGAGACGGAGCCCATCACCACCCGGTCGTTGAAGAAGGCGACTTCATCCCCCGCCCCCCGGACCGCCAGGACGTACAGAAGGGGCAGGTAATGCTCCGGGGTGGGGACCGCCAGCCGGGCGTCGTGCCCGAGCGCCTGGTAGTCGACGAGCGCGTCGTGGTCGCGCGCCAGGATGAGCCTGCGGGCCTCGTCATTGAACCGCAGCGCCCAGTCGTAGCCGTCGGGACGGTAGTAATCCATGACGCGCAGGTTATGGACGATGTCGCCGCTTCCGAGGATAAGCACCCCTTCCCGGCGGAGCGGCGCGAGCTCCCGGGCGAGCGCGTAGTGAAAGGACGCGGCCCGGGACGTATCGAGACTGAGCTGCACGACCGGGATGTCCGCGTCGGGGTACATCGCCAGCAGGACGCTCCACGCCCCATGGTCGAGACCGCGCTCGCCGTCCAGGGCAGCCTGGACGCGGCCGGTCGCAACATGGCCGACCACGGCATGGCCGGCATCGGCATGGCCTACCCCGGCGCCGCCGAGCATCCCGGCGATCCGTCGGGCGAGCGCCGGCGAGCCGGGGGCGGGGTAGCGCACCTCGAAGAGATCGTCGGGGAAGCCTGTGAAATCGTGGATCGTCGCCGGTCTCTCCGCCGCCGTGACGAACACGCCGCTGGTCTCCCAGTGGGCCGAGACGCACAGGACCGCCTGGGGCCTCGCAAAACGGCGGGCCGCCCCCGCCCAGCCGCGCCGGAACTCGTTGTCCTCGATGGCATTCATCGGGGAGCCGTGCCCGATGAACAGCGCCGGCAGCCCCGGATCGGCCGTCACGCTCATAGGTCGAGGCAGAAGACGCCTCGCCCGGCCGTCCCGGCGCAGAGGCGGCCGGGGGCCACGGCCAGGGGACGGAGTTCGATTCCCTGCAATCCAAACGGATGCCACGCCGCCGCCAGAACCCGAGGGCCGAAGAACGCGAAAGAACCGATGGCGGACGGGCAGAAGGCGAAAGCCAGCCGGAGTCGCGTGCGGGAGGTCATGGAGTCATCCTGTTCCAGTCCGAGGGCGGACGCACTGATGGTGTGCGGGCATTATACGGCCGGAGCCCTCAGACCCCTTCCACCAGGATCATGTCGGTGACCGAGGCGCTCTGGCGCAGGGCCTTGGGGGCGCGGTACTCCTCCGATGCCCACCACGCCCGGGCGTGCTCGAAGCTCGGGAACTCGAGGACCACCACCCGCTTCGGGCTCCATGAGCCCTCGAGCGTCATCGCCTTGCCGCCGCGCACCAGGAACGTCCCGCCGAAGTGGGCCAGCGTTTTCGGAACGACCCGGATGTAGGCGGCGTATGCGACCGGGTCGGTGATCTCGACATCCACGATGATGTAGGCTGCCATCGTTCGATTATCCCTCGAGAGAGTCGCGCCGGAGCCGGTCCATGATCCGGACCGGCTCCCAGGGCTCACGATCCCTGCCTGGCCATCAGGCAGACCCCGGACCACGGCCGCGATCCCTGGCGGCCGGTCGAATCCGGCAGGAGCGACATGAGACGCAGGATCAGGTTCAGGCGCCGCAGCTGCGCCGCGGCCTGGAGAAGCGATCGGACCTCGGCCGGGCGCCAGCCATGGGGCGTGAAGAACTCCGGCCCTTCTTCCGGGCCGAACTGAAACGGGGCGCTGGCCTGGCTGAGCTCCTTGCCGACCCGCTTCCGCATCAGGCGCAGGAGGCCGGGTGAGGCGAGGTCGAGGACCCAGCGCTGGAACGCGGCGGGAGCGGCCAGGTCGCGCGCCAGCGCGGCCACCTCGTCGGCCGAAAGATAGATGAGCAGCCCCTCGGTGATGATCAGGGCCCTGCGGGCACTCCGGCCCACCCGATCGAACAGGGCGCGCCGGGCCTCCACGTCGGCCAGATCCAGCCGGACGCGCTCCAGGACGCAGGACGGCTTCTCGTCCTTGAGGATCTCCTCCTTGTGGGCCAGGATCCCGGGCAGGTCCACCTCGATCCATCGGAGCGCTGCGGGAAGCGGCATCCGGTACGGCCGCGCGTCGAGACCGGCGGCCAGGTTGACGACCGTGTCGACCCCCTGCCCGGCCTGATCCACGACGAAGCGATCGAACAGGACGGTGCGCGCCACCCAGGCCCACTCGTTCCTGTCCCTGGCGGGCAGCGAGCCGAAGATCTGCTCGCCGCGGGCGCCCGCCAGCCGGCGCGCGTGCCGGTCCTGGAACAGCGCGTCGGGGCGCTCCGACTCGCGCGCCCGGTACACCGCGGCCCAGTGCGCCGTGTCGGAGATGTTCCTGATGGCCGGCTGGGGCTGGCTCATCGGCTCGACTCAACCCCCTGAAGGGGCCGTCTTCCGTGACTTATGGCACCGACGGCCATCCAGTATAACCGGCAGTCTGGACTTTACTCCGGGGGAATCTCGCCGTATAGAATAGCCGTACCCCGGACAGCCCGATTGTCGTGGACCTGACCGCAGTGCGTCGAGACCGAGTTCCTGTCGGATGGAGGGGGCGATGAAACTCCCAGCGCGCATATCGTGGTTCCTGGCCTGTGCCGTCATTCTCGTGTGCAGCAGCGTTCCCGCCTGGAGCGGCGTCCACCTGTGGCGGATCGAAGAGGTCTACAGCAACGCCGACGGCACGATCCAGTTCATCGAGATGACCACCTGCTGCGGCTCCGCCGGCGGCGAGATTTTCATCGGGGGCCAGCGCCTCTCAAGCAACACGAACTCCTTCACCTTCCCCGCCAATCTCACCACGGCGACGCCGAACGACCACCTCCTGCTCGCGACGGACGGCTATGCCGCCCTGCCGGGCGTGCCGCCGAGGGACTACAAGATCGTCGACAACTTCTTCTCGACCGCCGGGGACCGGATCACATTCGCCGTCTATGACACCTGGACGTTCGGGGCGATCGTGCCGACCGACGGCATCAACTCGCTCAACAAGGACCCCAACGACACCACCAACACCCCCTTCGTCCGGCGCAACTCCCCCACGAACCTCCTCAATCAGACCGGCACGATCGGCGCGGCCGGCGGGCCTCCCGCCGTCCCCGACGGATTGGGGGGGACGACGCCCCTGACGGTGGCAGCCCCCACGCCGGCCGCCTCGAGCCTGAGGCTGTCGTACGACGTCGCAAGCTGCACCACCGACGCGGCCAATCATCACATCATCTACGGCCAGAAGAGCGGGCTGCCGTCGGCCCCGGGGGGGATCTACACGCCGCTCGGAGGGGTGTGCAACATCGGGAACACGGTCCCCTACGACTGGATCGGCGCTCCGACTCCCGATGACGGCCTGAAGCTGATCTGGTTCGTGGTCGTGACGACCGACTCCGCCGGCGTCGAAGGCTCGTGGGGGAAGGACAGCCTGGGGAACGAACGGAACGGCCCCGGCAACGGCGGCTCATCCGGCATCTGCGCCGTGACCCGGAGCCTCACCAACGGCTGCGGGCACCCCTGACGCCGCGGACGTTCCGGCCGGGCGTCGCCCCGAGGGGTCCCGGGGATTATGGTCCGGTGATGGGCGCGCCGTCCTTGTATTGCAGGCGGTGAACCGCGCAGTAGCCGTCCGTGATCATGGCGCCCGCGCAGGTCTCGCACTCGGATGACTTCTTGACGGCCGCCAGGAGGAGTTCGTAGTCCCGGGCCAGCTCGTCGAACTCCCTGCGGTCGTCGATCGCGAAGTATCCCGCAATTCCGACCTGGTCCTTCTCGCACCAGCCGATGCCCCGGGTGTGCTTCCGGCAGTCCGCGCAGGTGATCGTCTTCGGATCGATCGTCCGCGCCCGGGCGAGGTGGTACGTCAGCGGGGAGAGGAAGGCCTCGCCGTGGACGTAACCCATCCGGTGCGCCCGGCAGTAGCCGTCCGTCTCCAGGGCCTTCCGGCAGGTCTCGCACTTCACCTTCGCCGGATCGATGGCGTGGCCGTGGGCGTCCAGCACCTCGTACAGGAACCGCGAGCGGATCTCGACGGACGCCACGTAGCCGACGTGCGCCGGCTCGCACCAGCCGTTGATCCGCTTCGCCTCCTCGCAGGAGGACACCGAGGGGGGGTGGGCGCGCCCGGCGGCCGGAAGTCCGAGAGCCGCGAGAAGCACGACGAGGCCGATGCCGCGCCGGCCGCGCGGATGCCTCATCATGGCCGCGCCCCTCCCGCGAGCCCTCGCGCCAGCTCGCGGATCCGGTCCCAGGCCCGGCGGACATCGGCTTCCGACGTCCTGATGTTGCCGATGGCGAAGCGCAGGACGTAGCGGCCTCCGAGGCTGGTGTGGGACAGGAAGACCTCGCCGGAATCGTTGAGCGAACCGAGCAGGCGCTCGTTGAAGGCGTTCACCGCGGCGTCGTCCCCGGCGCCGCCCCCCCGGCTCCCGCCGTCCGCCTTCCGGGGGAGGGCGCGGAAGCAGACGACGCTGAAGGGGACCGGCGCGACCCGCTCGAAGCCGGGCTCGGCGTCCACCCAGTCCGCGAGCAGGCCGGCCAGGCGCAGGTGCTCGCGCAGCCGCGCCCGGATTCCCTCGAGGCCGAAGTAGCGCATCACGATCCACAGCTTCAGGGCGCGGAACCGCCGGCCGAGCTGGAAGCCGGTGTCCATGAGATTCCGGACCTCGGAGGTCTCCGAAGTCTTCAGATACTCGGGCGTCAGCCCGAAGGCGGCGCGCAGCAGGTCCATCTTGCGGCAGTAGAAGGCGCTCAGGTCGAAGGGCGTGAACATCCACTTGTGCGGATTCACCACGAACGAGTCGGCACGCTCCACCCCCGCGATCGTCGCGCGGCACTCCGGCAGGACCGCCGCCGCGCCGGCGTAGGCCGCGTCCACATGCAGCCACAGGCCCCGCGAGGCGCAGAGGTCGGCGATGGCCGGGACCGGATCGACGCTCGTGACCGACGTGGTGCCGACGGTGGCGACCACGGCCAGGGGGACGTGCCCGGCCCGGCGGTCCTCGTCGATCGCCGCGGCCAGGGCGTCGGGCCGCATCCGGAACCCGGCGTCGACCGGGATGCGCCTCAGATGGTCGTGCCCCAGCCCCAGGACGATCACCGCCTTGTCCACCGAGGAGTGCGCGTGCTCCGAGCAGTAGACCCGGAGCGCGCCGGACCCGCGCCCGGTCAGCCCCCGCGAGCGCACCTCGGGCGCCCGCTCGTGGCGCGCCGTGGCCAGGGCGTGCACGACCGCCGTGGAGGCCGTATCGTAGACGACCCCCTCGAACTCCTCCGGAAGCCCGAGGGCCCGCCGCAGCCAGGCCAGGGCGACCTCCTCGAGCTCCGTCGCCGCCGGCGACGTCCGCCAGAGCATCGCCTGCTGGCTGACGGCGGTGGACAGGAAATCGGCCAGCGCCCCGGGGGACGAGAAGCCGCACGGAAAGTAGGCGAAATAGCCCGGGTGGTTCCACTGCGTCAGCCCCGGAACGAGGACCCGCTCGAAGTCGGCGAGGATGCGCTCGAACGGCTCCCCCTCCTCGGGGGCTTCGGAAGGGAGGGCGGCGCGGATGGCCCCGGGCCGGACGCGCGACAGGACCGGGTTCTCGAGCGACCAGCGGAAGTACTCCGCGAGCCAGTCCACCAGACGATGCCCCTCCTCGCGGAACTCGGAGGGGGGCATGTCCCCGATCCGGCCGGCGCCGGGATCGGAGACGTCCCGGCTCACTTCGACCCCGGGCCGATCCGCAGGCCGGCGTCGGGGCGCTCGTAGACCACCTTCCCGCCCAGCATCGTCGCGAGGACCAGCGTGTCGGAGATCGTCTCCGTGGGGACGTCGAACAGGTCCTGGCTCACCACGATCAGGTCCGCGTACTTGCCGACCTCGATCGAGCCGACGTTCTTCTCCTGATGCATCTGCCAGGCGCTGTTGATCGTGTGCATGCGGATCACGGCGAGGAGGTCGGGGATCCCTTCCTCGGGGCTCAGCGCCCCCGGGTGGACGCCGGGGACGGCCTCCCCCGTGTGGTCGATGGCGGTCTCGATCTGGACGAACGGCAGGAGGGGATCGACCGGGTAGTCGCTGCCGCCGGCGATGACGGCGCCGGAGCGCCAGAGCCCCGCGCCGGGAAACAGGTGTCCATACAGCACCTCGTCGATGTAGCCGACCGTCCCCTCGACCAGGTAGGCATCCCGTCGCGCCCATTGCAGCGACATGCTCGCGACCACGCCCAGCCTGCCGAAGCGCGGCACGTCCGCCGCGTCGATCGCCTCGAGGTGGGTGATCGTGTGCCTCCGATCGTGCGCGCCGTTCGTCTCGAGGGCGGCCTGGAAGTTGTCGAGCGCGTCCCGTGTGGCGCGATCCCCGATCGCGTGGACATGGATCTGCCAGCCCGCCCGGTCGAGCTCGACGAACCCCGCCCGGGCGTCGGAGCAGGACGGATCCGGTCCCCGGAAGGTGCCGGGCTTCCAGATCGGCCTGTCGAGGGTCCCGGCGTTGACGCGGTACGGCGCGAGCATGGCGGCGGTGTGGGCCGGGTACTCCAGGACGCCGTCGCAATACACCTTGACGCTCGTCACGTCGAGGAGCCCCCGGGCGAAGTGCTTGTACTCGTCGAGCGCCGCGATCTGTTTCCGGAGGTCGGCGAGGTCGCTGTTGCCGCGCACGAACGACGCCGACAGCCCGAGGTTGGCCCGAAGCGTCAGTCCGCCCTCATCCTGGACCTTCGCCCACTGGGCGATCTCGTCCTCGGTCCCGCCCGGCAGGAAGACGGAGGTGATCCCCATCCGGTTGGCGTCCGCGATCGTCCTCCGGACCCCCTCCACGCGGGACGCTTCGCTCACCGGCGCGGTCTCGCCCCAGTTGCCCGCGTCGAAGTCGGCGAAGAACCCGTTCGGCTTGCGGTCCGCGTCGCGGCCGATCTCCCCTTCGGGCGGGTCGGGGGTCGCCGGGCCGATCCCGGCGTTCTCGATCGCCTTGCTGTTCATCCAGAACTTGTGCCCGTCGGCGTTGTCGACGGAGACGGGACGGGTGGTGTCGAGCCGGTCGAGGTCGTAGCGCGTCAGCGCCGTCCCCGGCGGCAGGATCGCCTCGCCGAACAGGTGGTGCGCGGAGAACCGGACGTTCGACCCCTTGAGGGGGGCCTGGCCCGGGCTGTCGAGGCAGGCCTGGAGCCTGGCGAGGACCTGCGCCACCGTCCCCCCCGCGTAGCCCATCTCGCAATCGGTCGGGCGCGTCCCGTGAAAATGCCCGTCCACGATCCCGGGCATCACCATGCGCCCCTCGAGGTCGAGGATCCGGGTCCGGGGGCCCGTGTAGCGCTTCGCCTTCCGGTTCGTCCCGATGAACACGATCCGGCCATCGGAGATGGCGACCGCCTGCGCGAACGCCGGCCGCCCCCCGCCGGCGCTCGAGTTCGCGGCCGCGCTCCGGTCCCCGCCGGCCCTCTGCTCGATCCCCTGGTACAGCAGGAACTTCCCGTTCAGCATGACCGTGTCGGCCGGGCGCGGGCCGGCCGGCGCCGCCGCGGACGAAGCGGCGGCCACCGCAAGGAGCGCGAGGGCGCCGCACAGAGGCAAGGCACGACGTGACGAGTTCATGGCTTCGCTCCTGTTAGAGAGCGGCCATTATACCCGGGCGGCGGGATGCGTCAGGCGTTCAGGGTCTCGCGGTCACGCCGCGGGTGACGACTCGCGCCGCGCCAGGCGCAGGGTCAGGATCACCAGCACCACGACCGCCGCGGACAGCGCGGCCCAGAGAAGGGCGGTCTGGCGATACCCCTTCCCCCTCAACCGGGCATTGAGGCTGTACTCCGGGTTGTCCTGAAGCGGACCGGCTTCGATCGGGGCGGCCTGGACGGCCAGGACGACGTCGCGCACCCGCTCGAGCTCGTAGCGCGGCGCGTCGTGGTCCGGCGCGCCCAGCAGAAGGGCGTAGCGGCCTTCGGGCGCCATGAGAAACACCTCGGGCAGGACGACGCGGACCTGCGCGGACCGGAACGGGAGGGGGGCGTCATCGCCGTCCTCGATGACCAGGTCGATCGACGTCACGCGGACCGGAGGCACGTCGATGCTCAGCGGGCGCGGATCGCCGACCGGGCGCGCGAGCCGGCCGCGCAGCAGGGTCGTCTCCCCGCCGGATCCGGACTTCGCTTCGAGGCGGAACCCGCGGTCGAAGAACGCGACGCCGGTGTCCAGAATCAGGCGGTCGAAGCGCATCGGGGTGACCGGCAGGCGCAGCGCGTAGCGCGAGGTGCCGTCCCGGCTCTTCGGCTCCGGGGCCTGAAGAGGGACGAGGTCGGTCGTCCCCTCCCGCTCGACGAGATACGGCCACTGGCGCGAGGCCTCGTCGGCGACCCGCAGGTCGGACAGATCGTCGCTCAGGACGGCGAGATCGGCGGGCTCGATCCGCAGGCGCGACAGCCCTTCGGTGGAGGACGGGACGGCGAGCGCCCGTTGATGGCTGAAGAGGCGCCGGTCGACCCTGGCCCCGGGATGCATGGCGAATCCGAGCGCCGGCGCCCCGTCGTAGGCGGCGTTCGGGCGGATCGCGCCGAGACGCGCCGGGCGCACCGTCGCCGGATCGTACAGCCGGATGGCCGCCTCGGCCCGCTTGCCGGTGACGGTCCGGGCGGGGGCCGGCAGGAGCCCGGCCAGGTCGTAGCGGGGCGCCCGCGCCCGCCCGCCTCCGAAGCGCAGGGTCCCGAACACCTCGCCCGCGTGCCCGGTCCCCTTCGAGAAGATGAGGGACGGCTGGGCGACGACGGCGGAAAACGCCAGGTGTTCGAGGGGCGGGCTGTCGCCGTCGTCGATTTCGACGCGCAGCCGGTCCCCGCGCGCGGGGCGCAGGGCCAGGTCCTGCTCTCCGACCGGGACCAGCCCTTCGACGCGGAAGATCGGCCCCGTCGCGAGCGCGCTGCCGCCGCCCGCGGGGCCGTCGTCCCACACCTCGACCCTCCGGTCGAAGGTCCGCGTGGACGAGTCGATCCTCAGCAGGCCGGGAACGATCCCCCGCGGCCGGGCGAGGTCGACGACCGTGCGTCCCGCGTCGGTGCGGACCGAGAGCACCTCGAGCGGCACGGCGATCGTTCCGGCCCGCTCGATCGAGCGGGCGCTCTCGAGCCGCAGCGCCGGCTCGAGCCAGAACGGGTGCTCCGTCTCGAGGACGATGCGCAGCCGCGGCCCGTTGAACGCGGGCAGGGGCAGGCGGAGCTTCTCGGCGGCGCGCCCGCCGGCGATCCGGAAGACCGAGCCTCCTTCGATCAGCCGCGTGGCGCCTCCGGCCGCGTCGATCCCCTCGACCCCGACGCGGGCGACGAACTCGCCGTGCCGCGGCTCGACGATCAGCACCCAGGGTCCGCCCCGGACCCCGGTGGCGGGCAGGTCGATCTCGATCGTCTCCCGGCGGAGCGGCGGTCCGTCCTCGCGGCGGATCTCGGCCCGGGCGGCGTCGAGGACCCGGGGCTCGAAGCGCCGGGTCACCTCGAGGCCGCCGGCCGCGCCGGCGCCGGCGTCGACGAGGAACGGGACCTCGCTCTCCCGCGAGTCGAACAGGCGGAGGTCCGAAAGATCGGGCCGGCAGGCCGTCAGGATCCCGGGAGGCAGGACGAGGCGGGACAGGCCGTCCCCCGCGGCCAGGACTTCTGCCTCCTGCGGAAAAAGCCGCCGCAGTTCGACGGGCTGGGACGCCTCGCCCCGCGCCGCCCGGGCGCACGCGAAGGCGGCGAGCCCCAGGCCAAGGGCGACCCTTCGGCTCACGTCCTCTCCTGCGGGGCCTTGCGGAACACGAAACGCTGGTACAGGAGGGACACGAGGATCAGCGAGACGGCGAGGCCGGCGAGCGACGCCACGCGGTACAGGTCCTGGAGCGCTCCGAGGTCGTAAAGAAAAACCTTCCCGATCGTCACCAGGAGAAAGCCCAGGCTGATCCAGCGCAGGCCGAGCGAGTCGCGCGCCATGCCGAATCCAAGCAGGATGAGCGCGTAGATCCCCCAGACGATCGACACGGTGAGCCGCTGCGCCGGCTGGTCGCCGAAGCGCAGGCTCAGGGACGGCCCGGTGGCGAACCAGTCGGCGATGGTGAGATTGATCCAGACGAAGATCACGACGATGGCGGCCAGGGCCGACCCGATGGCTCCGACGGCGTGGCCCTTGCGGTAGAGATCGGTCTCCCAGGGGCGGGCGCGCGCCGGCTCGAGCGGCCTGAGAAGCGCCGCCCCCCCGAGCAGGGCGGCGGCCGGCACGAGGTAGGTGTACATGAGCCAGTTCACGATCCGGATCCCCGAGCGCGGGTAGTACGACAGCAGGGCCGGGTTGGCGACGAGCCGCGCGGTCGTGGCGCCCAGGAGCCCCAGCCCGAGGTACTTCAGGCCGGGGTGGTCCAGCCGCTTCCAGAGGGCGAGGACCGCCAGGCCGTCCAGCGCCCAGCCGATCGTGATCCACTGCTTCTCGAGCTGCAGCGGGATGGCGAGCGCGACGAAGCAGAGCGCGACCGCCGAGAACCATACCAGGGCGCTGCGCCGTATCGGATCCGCGGCGGGCCAGGAGCGGCGGGCCCGGTCCGCGGCGATCAGGGACAGGGCGCCCAGGGCGATCGGCAGCACGCCGATGAAGGCGTCGCCGAAGGCCGCCACGAAGAACCGTCGCAGGGACGGAAACCACAGCGGGCCCGCGAGGGCCGCGGCATACCAGGCGAGCCGGTCGCCCGAGAGCCGCCTGACGGCCACGAGGGGCCAGGCCGTGAAGAGAACGACCGCGGCCGCCTGCGCCAGAAGGGCCGTCAAAGGCTCGGGTGCGGGGGCCTCCGGGCCCCGGCCCGCGAAGGTCCAGCCGGCGTGCACCAGGAGGGTCGCGCCGACGCCCGTGGCGCACCAGGCCCCGCTCCCCAGCCGGGTCGCCGCCGTCAGCACCAGGATGCCGAGGACGAGCGCGCCGCCGAGGGCCGCGAGAGGCCCCAGGGACCGGGTGAGCGGCGCCGCCGCGAGAAGGACCAGGAGCACCGCCGGAAGCGTGGCCGCGGCATGCTCGGCGAAGGCGCGGACCTCGGGCTGCCGCCGCAGGAGCGCGACCGCCTGCAGGGCGACGGACGCTCCGGCCAGTAGCGCCAGGAAGCTCCCGGGTGCCGGGAAGAGAGGGCTGTCATGGTGCAGGAGGTGGGCGATGGAGAGGCCGAGCCCGAGCCCGAAGGCGGCCACGACCTGAAGCCCCGCCCGGCGCGGAAAGGCGGCATGGCGATACATCAGTGCGGCGATCGCCGCCCAGCCTGCGAGCCAGGGGACGAGCGGCACGGTGGGAGCGGTGGACGCGAACAGCAGGAGGATGAAGAACCCGCCCGCCGCCACGAGCGCCGCCGGCACGGGCCCCTCGTTGCCATGCGGCTCGGGATCCAGCTCGACGAAGACATGGAAGATCGCGGCCAGGCCGGCGGTCGCGGCGACGGTCTCCCAGGCCAGCGGGAGGACCAGCGTGCGCTGCAGCAGCCACACGGCGACGACGGTGACGCACGAGGTGGCCGCCCCCGTGGCCAGGGCCGGCACGCCCTGATCGCGGGCGACCCAGCAGGCGCCCGCGCCCAGAAGCGCCAGCAGGATGGCGATCGGATACAGGTGGGGCCCCAGCCCGAGGCGGGCGGCGAAATAGACGGCGAAGGCGAAGGGAAAGAGGATGGCGCCGGCCTGGCTCCACATCCATGCGCCCCGGCGCTCGCCGCGGCCGGCGAACCGTCCGCCGAGGACGAACAGCACCGCGAAGATCGCCAGGATGCCGAGACCCAGGATCAGCCGTTCGGGTCCCATGCGGGTGACGATCCAGAGACCCTGCAGGAGCACGGTTCCCAGCAGGCTGAGAATGCCGAGCGAAGGCCAGCGACGCCTGTGGCCGACGGCGAGCAGGCCGAGGTCCAGGAGCAGGACGTATCCGAACAGGCCGATCGGACGATCCGAGCCGCTCGCCAGCAGAAGGGGCGTGGCGAAGCCGCCGACCAGGCCGAGGACCGCCACGATGAGCGAGGCGTGCCGCACGGCGAGCAGGCAGCACGCGGCGGTGACCAGCACCATCAGGCCGAACACCAGCGGCATGCCGATGAGATGATAGAGAACGTGGGCGGCCCAGAACGCCGCGTAGAGGATCACGACCCCCGCGCCGGAGATTCCCTCGGCCGTCTGCCGGTATCCGCGGCCCCGCAGCCACTCCGAGCCGACCAGGCATCCCAGGCCCGTGAGCGTCCCGAACACCACCCGCATCGTCGGAGTGATCAGCCCCTGCTCGATGGAGTACTTGAAGAAGAGCAGGCCGGCGAGGCCGAGCGCGACGGCGCCGGCGACCGCCGCGCCGCGTATGCCGATCCAGCGCTCCCAGTCGATCGGCGCCCTGGTGCGGCCGGGCGGCCGCGGGGGAGTGAAGAGTGGCGATTCGACCCCGGCCGCCTCCTCCTCGATGCCCGGGCCGGGCGGAGCGGTGGCGACAGGCGGTGGCGGCGGGGCCGGCTTCTCCGGCCGCGGTGGCGCGGCCTGCGCCGGCGCGGGTCGCTCGGGTGCGGGAGAGGGGCGCGCTCTCTCCGAGGACGGTGCTCCCGCAGGCGAAGCCTCGAGCGTCGCCGTGCGCCGGGCGAGCGCCGCGAGCCGCTCCTCGACCGCGTCCAGTCGCTCCGCGAAGTCTTCCCTGCGGTTGTTCTCCTCCGTGAGCCGTTTGATCCGCGCCAGGGCGAGCAGCGCGAGAATGGGGCCCCCCGCCATGCAGAGGATGGCGAGGAAGACCAGGGGGCCGATCAAGGCTTCCATGCGCGGGCCGGGACGGTTCCCGTGTCAGCCATCGTTGCGCGTAGCATGCCACAAGCGGCCGCCGAACGGGGAAAGAAAGCCGGCCGCTCTACGTCAGGGCCTTTTGCGGACCGCCACGCGCGGCGACGAAACCTGCAGGCGCTAGCCGCCGGCCGGGTCGAACTCCCGGATAAACCTCTTCATCCGGACCTGCCACCAGGCGATCCCGAACCGCTGCGCTTCCTCGACCGCCCGGTCGGCGGTCCAGCCCTCGTGCGTCATCCGGTAGGCGGCGACGATGACCCCGGTGCGATCCCGGCCGCGCTTGCAGTGCACGAAGACGGGCTGGACCCCGGGCTCGAGGATGGCCGCCAGGGCCTTTCGCACCTCGGGCAGCGCCGGGCGCTCGAACCCCGACATCGGCAGGTTGACGTAGCGCATTCCGAGAGCGACCGTCCGCCGGCGTTCGCGATCCGACGCGTCCTTCTCGTCGCGCAGGTTCACGACCGTCCTGATCCCCAGCCCGGCCAGGTGCTCGAGACAGCGATCGTCGGGCTCCGCGCCCCGGTACAGGCCCGGGCTCACATGCCCGAAGTTGTCGCAGGGCGTGGTCTCGGGCGGGCCCGCCGGCGCCGCACCGATGGCGCCCGCCAGCACCAGGGCCCCGATGCGCCAGACGCTCATCGTGAACGCCTCGGGCACGGACGAAGACAAGGTGACCCGTCCTTTATTTCGGCTTGCCTCCGTGCATGCCGCCTATCCGCTCGGGTGACAATCGCAGGAACCTGGCCGCATTGTTGAAGAAAATATCGCGCCGCTGCTCCGCTGTCAGAAACGCAGCCGACTCGATGCTCTGGATGGCCATCTCGATGGTTTCCGGCCAGATCATCTGGTCGGAGCCGAAGAGGACGCGCTTGCCGAAGCCGGCCTCCACGATGCGCTGCAGGTACCGGTGGAACTCCGCGCGAGGCAGGGCCCAGACAATGGCTCCCACGTCCACGTACACTTGCGGATGGGTCCAGAGGACGGCCAGCAGATCATCGAGCATCGGCCAGCCGGCGTGCATGATGTAGACCCGCAGGTTGGGGTGGCGGACCAGGACCTCCTCCAGGGCGACCGGGCTGTGGAGCCGCGCCCGGTAGCGATCGAACCCGAGGTACGGGGCTCCGACCGGGCCGGTGCCGATATGAATGCCGACGGGGATGTTCAACTCCTCCGCCAGTGCCCAGTAGGGCTCGAGTGACGGATCGTCCGGCCCCATTCCACCGTATTGCGCCGTCACCTCCCCAAGAACGGCGAATGGGCCGTCGCTCAGCGACTTCCGCACCGAGGCCACGCTCGGCGCCTCGGGCCCGCCCGCGAACGACAGGCTCGGGATGACGCGGTCCGGTGCGGCTTTCACATAGCGATCGACCAGGCCGCCGCTCGTCACGCCGTAGATGTTCCGCCTCCTCATGATCGCCAGCGTCTTCGACATCACGTCGTCATCCGTCATGGGAGACAGGGTCGCGCGGCAGGCCAGGTCCCGCGAGCGGAACAACCTCGAGCCAGCGGCGGCCGGATTCCGGGACCGGGTAGTCGGTCATGGGGACGCAATGAGGGATCGGTGGCGGGCCCGCCAATGAGGCGAACCACGAGATCCCCAAGGCATGCAGGTGCATGTCGATGATCGGTGGAGGCGTTTCCTGAGCCAGGAGAGCGCCCGGAAGCAGGAGGAGGACGACACCGGCTGCGATTCTCATCGTCTGCATCTCCCATGGGGTCATCGAGGCTACGGCGCGGTGGCCGCCTGTGCCGCGCCGCCCTTCTCCGCGACGGTCTTCATGTTCGCCAGGCCCCGGTCGAAGTCCTTTCCCAGCATGGCGTCCATGTCGACGATCATGCACATCGCCTTGCCGAGGAAGTTGTTGGTCCCGTCCATCGTCCAGGTCACCTTGGTCCCGCCGACTTCCGGCGCGAAGGTGAACACCATCCGGGCCTTCCCCGCGAGCGGCCGGACGAACACCTGCTCGATATCGACCATCTCGCCGGGTCGACTCTCGAGGATGGTCAGGCTGCCCTCGCCGACCTTGTCGTTGCCGGACCAGCCGAACGTCGCCCCCTTGCCCGCGGACGGGGTCGACAGGGTCTTCGTCGCGTTCGGGTCGAGCTCCTTCCACGGGGACCAGCCGTCCCAGGCCTGGAAGTCGTTGACCTGATCGAACACCGCCGCCGGCGGCGCCGCCACGGTCACGGACCGCTGCACCGAGAACGTGTCGGGCTGCATGCCGACGACGACCGCCGCGACGGCCAGAAAGACGCCCAGGATCGCGAGGACAATCAGGATCTTCCTGGCCATGATGGACCTCCTATTCCGACCGGCCTGGCTGCCTCGAAAGCATGGCTCCAACCGCAGCGCCCACCGCGATCCCAACCGAGAGCCAGACCCCCAGGTTGCCTGTCGCCGCGCCGATTCCTGCGCCGACCCCGGCCCCGACGGCCACCCCGACACCCACAAAGGGCCCCGCGCTTCGAGTGCGCGCCGGTCGTTCGTCCGCCATTCGTTCAATCCTCAGTCACATGGGAATCGTGCTGTCCGGGATCATGATACCGCGGCTCAGTAGCCTTCGCCGTCCGCCGCCCGCACCTTGCCGCGGTGGAGGCGGAACACGACGACCGCATAGACGATGGCCAGGGCGAAGCCGGCCGGCCACCAGGACAGGCCGGCCGCCAGCGACTCCCTGCCCGCCGAGGCGTTGAATGCGGTGAGCGAGCGGGACGGCTCGCTGATCGACCGGATCATGGTCGGATAGACCGCGGCGGCGGTCGCGCCGAGGATTCCGAGGAGGAAGGCGCCCGAGGCCACGAAGGCGAGGAAGTCCCGCCCCGCACGGCGGGCCGCGAAGGTCCCCGCCAGGCCGACGAGGAAGAGGGCGGTCGCCAGCCAGGCGACCGGCCGGGCCGCGAGGGCCGGGAAGAGCTCCGGAGCGACCGACGCCGTCGCCGCGGTCGCCGCGAGCCAGAGGACGACGACCGCGGGGAAGAGGACGCCCGCTGCCTTCAGGCTCCGGGTGCGCACGGGGCCGTCCGTCTTCCAGGCGAGGAAGAGGGCCCCGTGGTGCGCCAGGGCCGCGAGCGCGAGCAGCCCGGCGAGGACGGTGTACCAGTCGAGGAGGCCGAGCGCGCCGCGCGGCGAGAACGACTCGAACAACGAGAGCGAGAACCAGCCGTCCTCCAGGAGCGGCACGCCGCGGATGAGGTTCCCGAGCGCGACGCCGAGGAGCAGGGAGGCGAGCGTCGAGGCCATGGCGAGCGTCGCGTCCCAGAACGCGCGCCACATGGCATCGTCGACGTGCGAGCGGAACTCGATCGAGATGCCGCGGAGAATCAGGACCCACAGGACCGGCATGATCGCCAGGTAGAAGCCGGACAGGGCCGAGGCGAGGACCTTCGGAAAGGCCATGAACAGGACGCCCCCTCCGGCGATCAGCCAGACCTCGTTGCCGTCCCAGAACGGGCCGATGGCGGCGAGCACCTGCCGGCGCTCCCGATCGTTCCGGGCGACCCGGCGATACAGCACGCCGGCCCCGAAGTCGAAGCCGTCCATCACCACGTAGATCGCCACCATCGCGGAGGCGAGCGCGAACCAGAGCGTTTCCATGACCCGATCTCCTCAGGCGCGTCGCGCCGGACCGTGCCCGATCTCCTTCGCGACCAGGGCGAGGAACAGCACGCCGAGCACGAAGTAGAGACCGGCGAAGCCGAGCGTCGTGAACAGGGTCGTGCCGGCATGGACGGTGGGGGAGCCCCCTTCGGCGGTGCGCATCAGGCCATAGACCAGCCAGGGCTGGCGGCCGAACTCGGCGGTCAGCCAGCCCGCGGTGTTGGCGATGAACGGGAACGGGAACGCGAGGATGAGGATCCAGAGCACGACGCGCGCCGACCAGAGCCGGCCTCCCCAGAGAAAGACCGTCGCCAGACCCATCACGGCGATGAACAGCGTCCCCAGGCCGATCATGATGTGGTACGAATAATAGAGGAGCTCGATGTTGGTCGGCCAGTCCCCTTCCGGGAACTCGGCGAGGCCCCGCACGTTGGCCGAGAAGTCGCCGTAGGCGATCCAGGAGAGGACCGCCGGGAGCTGGATCGGATTGTCGAGCTTGCGCGCGTGGACGTTGGGCTGGCCGATGATGGCGAGCGGCGCCCGCGGGCCGCTCTCGAACCGCCCTTCCATGGCCGCGAGCGTCACCGGCTGGTGCGCCGCGAGCATCCGTCCCTGCGCGTGGCCGGTCGGGAACGCCACGAGGATGGAGGCCAGGAGCCCGGCGACGACACCCGTGCGCAGCGAGGCGCGCGCCACCTCGCCGTGCGACCGCCTGATGGTCCAGTAGGCGCCCACCGCCGCCATCACGAACGCCCCGGTCACCACGGCCGCGATCTGGTTGTGCAGGTACTGGGCGACGGCCCAGGGGTTGAAGACGAACCGGGCGAGAGAGGCGAGCCGGAACGTCCCGTCCCCGTCGAGAGCATGGCCGACCGGGTGCTGCATGAAGGCGTTGGTCGCGATGATGAAATAGCCCGACAGCCAGCTCCCGGCGAGGAGCGCGAGGGCGGCGGCGAAGTGCAGCCGGGGGCCCAGCCGCCGCTCGCCCCACAGCAGGACGGCGAGGAAGCTCGATTCGAGGAAGAACGCGAAGATCCCCTCCATCGCCAGCGTCTGGCCGATGACGCCGCCGGTCCGCTGGGCGAAGGATCCCCAGTTCGTCCCGAGCTGGAACTCCATCGGGATGCCGGTGACGACCCCCATGGTGAACGACAGCCCGAAGATCCGGATCCAGAACCGCGCGGCGTCGTTCCAGGCGGCTTTCCCGCCCCGCAGCGCCACGAGCTTCATCACGACGATGAGGAGCGCCAGCCCCATCGTCAGCTGGGGGAAGATGTAGTGGTAGGTGATGGTGAAGCCGAACTGCAGGCGATGCCAGAAGAGCGGGTCGCTCATGGCTCAGACGGGGCCTCCGCCGCCCCGCGCCGATCCGATCGCGGACCGTCCCGCCCGGCGATCAGGCGTCGACCAGGGTCTTGAAGCCTCCGTAGATCATCCTATTGGTGTCGAACGGCATCGCCTTCGGATCCATCATGGAGGCCAGGCGCTTGTCCTTCATGACCTTCTTGTTGACGCGATCGCGATGGGCCCGCGACTTGTACACGATCCACGAGAAGAACACCGTCTCGTTGGGCTTGAGCTTGACGCTGCGGGGAAACGACGTGAGCTTCCCCACCTTCACGTCGTCGGCGGCGCACTCCCGGTATTCGAGAGCGCCGTGCTCGCGCCAGATCCGTCCCGCCTTCTGGGAGATGCGGCGGTAGTCCCGCACCTTCTTCTTCGGCACCGGCACAACAAAACCATCGACGTAGGGCATAGGTCCTCCTTGGAAGGCCACAGCTTAACGCCGCGCGTCCTGTTTGGAAAGGGGGATCGATCAAGATTCCACGACCGCCTTCAGCCTGCCGAGCGCATGATCCCACTGCCGGGCGATCACCTCGAGGGAGCGCCGCGCCTCCTCCAGGTGCGCCGGCTCGAACGCCCACCGGCGCTCGCGTCCGACCTTGATGTCGTGCACCAGGCCGGCGTCCGCCAGCACGTGCAGGTGCTTCGTGACCGCCTGGCGCGTGATGTCCGTCCCGGACGTGAGCCGGGCGATGGACAACGCCCCGCCGGCGCACAGGACGGCGACGAGACGCAGGCGCGTCTCGTCGCCGAGCGCCGCGAAGATCGGCGCGAACTTCTTGAGCGCCGGGCCCCGCAGCGGCAACGGCTTCGAAGCCGCGCTACGACGCGGCGACATGCTTCTCGATGTTCTTCATCTGGATGTCCCAGCCTCCGCTGTTCATGCGGTACGCCTCCAGCCGGCGCGCCGGCGGGAGGCCGTCGAAGCCGGACTCGACCAGCTTCAGCAGGGTGCCCCCCTCGACCTCCTTCAGCTCGAAGACCACCAGCGTGCTCGGCTCCTTGGAATAGTCGACGGAAGGCTCCACGGCGGCCGGGTGCCAGCGCAGGGAGAGCAGGCGCTCCGGCTCCATGCGCTCGATCATCACGTCGAACACCAGGTGCTCGTACCCGGGATAGGTGATCGGCCCCTGCACGCGCTTCCCGGCCGCGAACGTCTTTCCCTTGAGCGCCACGCCGAACCAGCGGCCGAACTCCTCGGCATTGGACAGCGCGCGCCAGACCCTGGCCCGTGGCGCCTTGAGCAGGATCTCTCTCTCGATGCGATCGGTGGATGGGTTCATATGCTACCTCCTGGTTGCATTATACGCCGGCCAGCCAGAAAGGCAATCAACTAATTGCATATGATCCGGCCTCTCAGTTGACCTGCTCCTCGGGCCTCTGGTCGACCGGCCCGTCGTCGTCTGCGGCAAAGAACCAGTCGAGCCCCCGGGTGCCGACTGGAATTTGTTTACACCCAAACCCCGGCGCAGACAAGGAAACCGGCCGGAAGATCTCGTTGTAGACTGGCGGCTTACATGAAGGCCCCCACGGGCACGGGCCCGAAGCGCGCCGGCACCGCCGGAAAGACACCCGCGCTTCAGATCCGCGACGGCGTCGAGCGCGAGTACGCGGACCTCTTCACGTCCGAGGCCAGGGGGGCGCTGGCGGCGCTGGCCAGATTCGATGCCGAACGAGGGGCCCTGATGGAGGCCCGGATGCGGCGGCGGGCGGAGCGGGCGGGGACGAAGACGCGCATCGGCTTCCTCGACCCGGACTCCGTGATCCCCCGGACCGGGATCAAGGTCCGCGACGCCCGCGCGGGGAGGTTCACCGGCCCCGAGATCCCGCGCGACCTGCGACGGCAATGGATCCAGGGGACCGGGCCGGCGGCGCGGCCGAACGCCCCTCTCGAGACGAGCCTCCGCAACGTGGCCTACGCGCTGCTGTCGGGGGCCGACGGCTGGATGTTCGACGGCGAGGACGCCCTGGGCCAGGTCGGGACGATGTCGCTCGACAACCAGAGGAGCCTCAAGATCGCCACCGCGCGCGCCCCCGAGTTCCTCAAGGTCGCCGGGCAGGTGGCGGAGGAGATGAACGGCTGGGCGCGGGGTTTCCTGGGGCGGCCGATCGTCGACGACTGGAAGGCGCAGCTGACGTTCACCACGCAGCTGTTCCGCCCCCGCGGGCTCCACCTGGACGACCGGCACGTGCGCTGCGCCGACGGCGCCGGGTTCTCCGCGTCGATCGTCGATACGGCGCTCTACGTGGCAAACACCCACGCGGCGCTCCGGCGGGCCGGCGCGTCCATCGTCCTGTACCTGCCGAAGATCCAGACGGCCGAGGAGGCCGCCCTGTGGAACGACATCCTCGCGGCGCTGGAAGGGCACCTGGGGCTGGCCGCCGGGACCATCAAGGCGTATGTTCTGGTCGAGCAGCTCGAGGCCAGCTTCCAGCTCATGGAGATCCGCGCCGCCCTGGGCCTGCACTTCGTCGGCTTCAACACCGGCCGCTGGGACTACATCAACAGCGTCGCCGACGCGATGGCGTGGGACACGGAGTTCCTTCATCCGAACATCGGCGACGTCACGATGACCTATGGATACATGCGGACCTACGAGGACCGCGTCCGGCGCGCGGTGAACACGCCCGACCGGAACGGGGGCCGCGCCCTCTGGCAGGGGGGGATGGAGCCCAACATCCCCGTCGGGTCGGCGGCCGGGGTCGAGAGCGGCATGCGCCGGGCGGTGGCCGGCGCCGAGCGGGAGCAGAGCGCGGGGGCGAGCGGCAAATGGGTGGCGCACTGGAAGATGGTGCACATCGTGCGCCCGGTCTGGGAGAAGGCCGGCGAGGACAACCAGCTGGGACGCGCCTTCCCGGCCCTCGCCTACACGGACGCCGACGCCGATGGCCTGCTCTCGCTCGAGCCGGCCCCGCGGACGGTCCGCGGCGCCCGCGACCTGCTCAGCGTGGCGCTGCAGTACGGGAACGCGTTCGGACAGGGGCTCCAGGCCGCGGCGCTCAAGCCGGCAGACTTCTTCGGCAACGACGACGTCCTCTACCTGATGGAGGACATGGCGACGGGCGAGATCCGCCTCAGCATCCTGTGGGAATGGCTGCACAAGGGGGCGCGGCTGGCCGGCGACGGCGCCGTGGCGGACGGCGCCCCGGGCGCGGGCGGCGCCGCGGCCGGCTCCAGAGCGGGCGAGCCGTTCACCCCCGCGCTCTTCGGGCGGCTGCTCGCGGAGGAATACGACAAGCTGCTCCGCGCGGGCAATCGGGACGTCCACGACGATTCGAAGGGGACGACCCTGCCGATCGCCCGCGCGATCGTCGACGCCTATGTCCGCTCCGACGTCAAGCCGCCGTGGTTCATCGATCTGCTCAACATCAACCTGAACAATCATGATCTGGACGAGGCCGGGAAGCGGGTCCGCCTGTGCCTGGAGACGCTCTCCAGGGACGGCAGGCGGATCACCGGGAACCTGGACTTCGGCCCCCCGGCCCGCGGGCAGAGAGGCAGGAGCACACGATGAGCGCATTCGACAGGCAGGTTGAGGCCGCCCGGACGTGGTTCGACAGCCCGCGCTTCAAGGGGATCGTGCGGCTGTACTCGCCGGCCGACGTGGCCGAGCAGCAGGGGACCATCCAGGGGGACTACGCCGTGGCGCGCGCCGCGGCCGAGGGGTTCTACGCCCGGCTCCGGGAGCTGTTCGAGACGCGCAGGCAGATCACCACCTTCGGCCCGTATTCCCCCGGGCAGGCGGTCTCCATGAAGCGGCTCGGGATCGAGGCGATCTACCTGGGAGGCTGGGCGACCTCGGCCAAGGGCTCGGCGCACGAGGACCCGGGGGCCGACCTGGCGAGCTATCCGCTGAGCGCGGTGCCGGACGAGGCGGCCCCGCTGGTGCGGGCCCTGCTCGCGGCGGACAAGAACCAGCACTTCGCCCGCGCGCGGATGACCGAGGCGCAGCGCGCCGCCACCCCCGCGATCGACTACCGTCCCTTCATCATCGCCGACGCCGACACGGGGCACGGCGGCGACGCCCACGTCCGCAACCTGGTCCGCCGCTTCGTCGAGATCGGCATTCCCGGCTGCCACATCGAGGACCAGAAGCCGGGCGTCAAGAAGTGCGGCCACCAGGGGGGCAAGGTCCTGGTCCCCCAGGACGAGCAGATCAAGCGCCTCAACGCCGCCCGCTTCCAGTACGACATCATGGGGGTGCCGGGCCTCATCGTGGCCCGCACCGACGCCGAGTCCGCCACCTTCATCGACGGCCGCGGCGACGAGCGGGACCAGCCGTTCATCATCGGCGCAACCAACCTCGATCTGCCGACCTTCAAGGCCTGCTACATCGCCGTCCTGAAGACGCTGCACGACGCGGGGATCGACGCGATCCGCGGGCACCTGCTGTTCGCGCTGTCCGGCGAAGAGTTCACCGCCGCCGTCGCCTGGCTGAAGCGCGCCGGCGTGACGACCCTGATCGACGAAGGGGCCCGCGCCTTCAAGTCGGGCAAGGAGCCGAACGTCGACAAGGTGCTCGACCCGATCGTCAACAAGTGCCTGCAGATCTGGGAGGCGGAGGCCGGCCTCAAGACCTGCGGGCAGGCCGTCGCGGACGTCATGAATTTCCGGCTGGGGGAGGGAGAGAAGTTCGACATGACCGCCGACGAATGGCAGGCCTTCGCCCGCAAGGCGTCGCACTACGCCGTGCGCGACAAGGCCCGCTCTCTCGGGCTTCAAGTCGTATGGGACTGCGAGCCGACGAAGACCCCGGAGGGCTACTACCACGTCAAGAGCGGGATCGACTACTCCATCGCCAAGTCGCTGGCGGCCGCCCCCTTCGCCGACCTGCTGTGGATGGAGACCAAGACGGCGAACCTGGACGACGCGGCGAAGTTCGCCCGGGCGATCCACGCCGAGTTCCCGGACAGGATGCTCGCCTACAACCTGTCGCCGTCGTTCAACTGGGACACGACCGGCATGAACGACGACCAGATGCGCCGCTTCCCCGAGGAGCTCGGCAAGCTGGGGTACGTGTTCAACTTCATCACCTACGGCGGGCACCAGATCGACGGCCTTGCGGCCGAAGAGTTCGCCACCGGGCTGAAGCAGGACGGCATGCTGGCGCTGGCGCGCCTGCAGCGCAAGTTCCGGCTGCTCGAGTCACCCTACCGGACGCCGCAGACCCTGGTCGGCGGCCCGCGCCTCGACGGCGCCCTGATGGCCTCGACCGGCCGCACGGCGACCACCATGGCGATGGGGAAGGGCTCGACCCAGGTCCAGCACCTGGTCCAGACCGAGGTGCCGCGCAAGCTCCTCGCCGAGTGGCTCGAGATGTGGGCCGGGCACTACAAGCTCCCGATCAGGCTGCGCGTGCACCTGCGCCCGCACAGCCCGGGCTCGGAGGTCCTCGAGCTCGGCCTGTTCAACGAGACGGAGGAGAGGATGGCCAACGTCGTCTTCGCCAACATCCTCGACCGCAAGGGACACAGCATCCTGTCGATCCGCGACCAGAACACGTTCGACGAGAGGCTGCGCAAGAAGCGCCTGATGGACCTGGTGCACCTCTTCCTGATCCACCGCTACAAGGCCACCTCGGTGCACTACGTCAGCCCGACGGAGGACAACGTCTACCAGGCCCAGAAGATGAAGAACCACGGGATCTTCAGCGAGGTGCGCAGCGAGGTCGGCCACATCATCGTCGCGGAGGTCAGCAAAAAGCGCATCGACGAGCTGCTCGAGGCGGACCGGGCCGCCCTGTCCCGCCTGATCGACAAGACCGGGCCGCCGCCGAGGTGAGGGCGGCCGGCTCCACCGGCGCGCTGCATGGCCCCCCCGGGCGCGCCGCCCGGCGCCGGGACTAGTCGCTCATTCGCGTCTGTCGGAGCTTCCTGGTCCTGGCGTCCCACCAGATGTAGGAGTGCGTCCCCTCGAACTTGAAGTAGTCGATCGCGGGACGCTTCAGGCGCAGGACCTTGGGCTCATCCTGGTCGCATCGCCAGTCTCCCTTCCCGCAGCCCGTGCGATAGGTGCCCTTCGGCACCACCCTCACGCCCATGGCCTGCGCCCGGACGTCGCCGCGGTTTCGATCCAGGGCGAGGGCCAGCGGGTCGCTTGAAGAGTTCAGGTACACGAAGAGGCCCCATCCCGGACCCTGCGTCGAAATCAGGATCCAGGCGTCGTCTTCGCGCCCGTCCCCGTCGAAATCCGCCCGGGCGTGGAACGGTGTGGGAGTCGGTTTTCTTGAGGCGGCCCACTCCTGCGTGCGGTCCGCATCGGTCGGGAAGCGATAGCCGGCCGGCAACGGCTGCCGTCCGCTCGCCGCCGCCATCGCCGACAGAAACAGCGCACCTGTGATCCAAGGAGAGATCGGCATGCGGAACCTCCGTGGTTCAGCCTGAATACGCCGATCGGGGAGGCAAGTCAACAATCCCGCCGTCTCAGTCCGCGGCCGGCGCCATCCGGATCTCCGCCAGCGTGGCGAAATCGGCGGCGAGCTCCGCCTCGCCGGCGCGAAATCCATTCCGGCTCAGGATGTAGGCGAGGACGTCGGCATACTCCGGGTCGCTCAGCTTCGGGGTGTTGCCGAAGGGCATCGCCTTCCGGATCCATTCGAACAGATCGCCGGCCGTGCGCGTGTTCCAGCGGGACAGGAACGCCTCGCCGACCAGCGGGGGCACGACCTCCAGTCCCGTCATCGTCGGCTTGTGGCATTGCGAGCAGGACGTGAAGTAGACCGCCTCGCCGCGCCGGCTCTGCGCTTCGGTGTACACGCCGTCCCGGATGCTGCGCTGCGGGGCGAGCGGTGCGACTGGGACGGCGGGCGCCGCGACACTCTGCGGCGGCGCAGCGTCCTGCCGTGACGCGACGTCCTGCGGCGCCGCGAGATCCTGCGGCCCCCTTCGCGCCGCGCAACCGAGAGCGAGCAGCATGAGGCCGGCCGCCGGCAACCCCCTCACGCCTTGACGACCTCGGTCATGTACCACTTGATGAAGTCGGCCGGATAGTTCTCGTTGCCGGCGTAGCGCCCGGAGCTGTAGGCGCCCGACGTGATGCCGAGGTGGTTGTTCTCGACGATCCAGATGTCCTCCTGGATGGTGATGCCCCAGAGGGCCATGAGCTTGTCGGCGCTATAGTCCTTTCCCTCGACCGCATCGGGATGGACCAGCCAGAAGATCTCGCAATCGGTGAGGGCGACGTCGCGCGGCGTGAAGCGGGCCACCATGACGTGATCGTCGTATGCCTGCCAGTAGGCGGTCGACCAGTCGGTGGTCGCGATGCTGGTCTTGTGGGTCCAGTCCTTGATGCCGGGAAGGAGCGGCGCCAGCGGCTTCCCGTCGAGCGAGCCGGTGAGGAAGCCCGGGTTCAGCTCCCCCTCGAAGCTGGTGGGGCTGCTCGGCCCCCCCATCCCCATGGCCTGCTTCGCGGCGGCCGCCGCGCTCGACTGCCGGGCGATCCAGGCCGCGACCTCCCTGTCCCTCCGGGCCTGCTGCTCGTCCGAAAGCTGGTGGTCCCAGTTGTGGGTCGTCACCAGGTTCTTGTGCGAGGGGCCGCAGTGGTAGCACTCGAGGAAGTTCTCGATCGCCAGCTTCCAGTTGGCCTTGATCGGGTAGAAGCGCCTGGGCCCGATCTTCAGCTTCGCGAAGCTGTACTGCCGGGCCACATCCCGGAAATACTCGAGGCTCTTCTCGAAATCGGGGGGCGCGTCCTTCCGGGACAGGTTCACGAAGATGTGCCCTTCGGCGACCCGCACGTGGCAGGGGACGAGACCGTTCTTCGCCGGGTCGAAATCCTTCTGCATCCTGTAGGACTGGATGAGGCGGCCGTCCAGATCGTAGGTCCACCCGTGGTACGGGCAGCGGAACACCGGCGTGTTGCCGCTGGTGCTCAGCTGGCGCACCGAAAGGCGGGGATCCCCGGGCTTCGGATCGTCGCTGTCCCGGCACAGTCTCGAGCCTCGATGACGGCAGACGTTGTGCCAGGCCTTCACCGCCCCCTCGCCGTTGCGCACGATGATGACGCTCTCGCCACGACCGTACTCGAAGACGAAGTAGTCGCCGGCGGCGGGGATCCGGCTCTCGTGATCGACCATCAGCCAGAAGTGGTCGGCGATGAAGCGCTCGTCGTTGTGGTAGTGCTTCGGGTCGAGGTAATACTCGGCCGGGATCGTCGTCCCTTCGCGCCACCCGTTCGGGTAGCTCCGGGCGGCCGCCCCTCCGGCCGGCGCGGGGGGCGCGTCGACCGCCGGACGGGTCCCTTCGGCCGCCTCGGCGGCCACCCCGGCGCGGAGCACCTCGGGAAACGCCACGGCCGCGGCCCCCGCGGCAAGCGTGGTCCTGGCGAAGTCACGACGGTTGACGCTTTTTCTGCTCTTCACGGTGTCCTCCCCGAGTGCGTCCCTGGGCGCCGGCTGGCTGTTGAGGCCCGAATAATAACGCAGCCACGGCACGAAGTGAGTGTGCCCCCGACCGTGGCGCCGACGATCGCCACTCCTTCCCCGTCGCTCCCCACGAAGACGTCGCCGGTGCGCGGGTCGGCGAGGAGGCGGACCGCGGTCGGGGGGACGCCGTCCTCCGGATCGAGGATGTCGGCCGCCCCGGCGTCCGGCCGGAGCAGGGCGATGACCCCTCCCGGGTAGAGCACGTGCCAGATGCCGCGTCCGTCGATCGCCAGATCGATCGGCGACGCGGCGCCAGGCTTCCCACGGGCCCGGCGCGGATGCCGCAGCGAAAACAGAACCGGCTGGAGTCGAGCCTCGTCCCAGCGTTCGACCCGCGCGCCGACGACGCCGATCGTCCCGCTCACCGGGTCCCGAGCGATGGACGAAGCCGCGTCGGTGGAGCGGCGCTCCCAGGTTCCGTCCGCGCGGATCTCCAGCACCCCGGCCCGCGTGGCGGCGAACACCGAGTCCCGCCCGGGAACCTCCAGCCAGCGGGCCACGGTGGCCGCCTCCCGGCCGGCGATCTCGACGGTGCGCGCCACCCTGCCGGCGTGGATCATCTGCAGCGAGGAGCGGGCGTCGGCGCCGAACGGCAGCGGCAGGTGCACGGCCCAGATGTCCCCGTCGCGGCGCGCCAGGACCCGCTGCACGTAGGGCCCCTGCAGCCCGTCCCCGGGCCCGAGGACCGCCGCCTTCCCGTCCTTCTCGATCAGGACCAGCCCGCGCGACTCCAGGACCGCGACCAGGCCGCCACCCGGAGCGTAGCGGGCGTCCCCCGCGCCCCCCTCGGGGAAATCCCTGCCGGGCCGCCAGTGCCGTGCGATCGACCAGGAGCCGCGCGCGTCCCGTTTCAGCTCGACCAGCCCATCCTGGTGGGATGACAGAAGCACACGGCCGCTTCCCGCGTCCGCGTCGGCCGGCAGGGCGTCGGCGAGGAGCGGGCCGTCGCCGGCCGGCCCGATCGGCAGCCAGCGGTCCCGCCCGGCGGAGATCTCGAAGGCGCCGCTCGAGGTGCCGACCAGAACGGTCCCGATCGCCTCCTCGACCCGCAGGGCGGTGATCTCGCGGGGTGTGCCGGGCGCACCTGGCCGTATCCCGCCGCCCCCGGCTTGCGGAGCGAGCGGCCGCAGGCCATCCTGCGCGGCCGACAGGAGGCCGCGCCCGAACGTTCCGACCAGGATCCGCCCGGTCGTCCAGTCGGTGGCGAGCCCGGTGACCTCGACGTCCAGGGCGTCGGCGCCGGGGGCGAGCGGCGCCAGCCGGCCGGTTTCCATGTCGAGGCGGAAGATGCCGCGCACGGTCCGCCGGTCGGAGCCGTCCCCCGGGCGCGAGCCGTCCTCCGGCTGCGCGGCGTCGGCGGTCAGCATGTCGAGGGCCACGACCGGGCTTCCCGAGGCGGGATCGCGGGCCAGCGCCACGATGCGCTGCAGAGTCACCGGCCGGTCGCCGGCGGGTGGATCGCGCAGGGCCATGACGCGCGGCGCATCGCCGCAGGATCGCATGACGGCGGGCCTCATCCCCTGCCCCCCCTGGCGCACGAACCCGCCCAGGACGAAGCAGCCGTCGATCGGGTCGAACAGCGCGGCCGAGAGCCCGGCGAGCGGCACGTCCGGAGCGGGCAGGGGGCGCCGCTCGAGCCGGCCGTCCCGAAGCACGAGGAGCTCCGCTTCGGCCGTTCTCCGTCCCCCGGGATCCTCTCCCTGGATCTGGACCAGGAGAGTGCCGTCCAGGGTCGAGAGGGCGCCGGGGCCGGCGCGCTGACGCCAGGCGGCCCGTCCCCAGGCCGGCGGTGCGGGGCTCCAGGAGTTCGAGCGCGGCGGGCCCACGGGCAGCCAGGACGAAGGGTCCGCGCCGATCTCCACGACACCGCTGTCGGTCCCGACGAAGACGCGTCCGATCGCCGGGTCGGGGAGGACGAGCCGCGCCAGTCCCGAGGCCACGCCGGCCTCGGCACCGAGCCGGCGCAGGGTTCCGTCCCCCAGGGCGAGCCAGAGCCCGCCGCCGCTCAGGCCGATGAAGCGCGCCCCGTCCATAGCGCCGAGGCCCAGGACGAACGCCCTGCCCGGATCCAGCCGGCTCAGCGACCGCATCGACCGCTTGACGCTGTACGCCCGCGCCGGCGCGTCGGGGGGACAGCGCGACGATCCGCCGCCCGCGTCGCGCAGCTCGACGTAGAAGTCCACGATCCCGCCGGGAGCCGGATCGGGAAGGCTCGCCCTGAGCACGTAGATGGCGGCCGGCCCGCCCGTTCCCTCGCGCCGGACCACCTGGAACGGGATGCGGCGGTCGGCGAGGGACCCGGGATCCTCGTCGGCGAGACGGGCCACCAGCTCGGCGACGGGAGGGGAGGACGCCCCGACGCGCATCTCCACGGCCGATCGCCCGCGGGCGAGCTCCGCCGCGGACGGGGCGCGCACCGAAAGCACGCTCGACGCCGTCACGCGGAAGCGGTACTCCGCCGGGGCGCGGGCCGGATGACGGCTCTCGCCGCCGGCGGCGCTCGAGAAGACGGCGTGGTACGCGACCGCCGAGCCCGCCGCCTGGCCCGGGATCTCGCCGACCCAGGTCCCCGCGTCGCGGCCGCGCCGGAGGACGACGCCCGGCTCCGTGGCGGAAGGCCCGCCGGCTCCGAGGACCGAGTAGATCAGTCGCCCCGCCACCGCCGGGGGGCCGGCGAGCTGCCTGAAGAGGATCGGATACGGCCCGCGGGTGTCGGCGGTGTCCGGGTGACGGGTGGAGACGAAGGCGGCCGGCCCCGGTGCGGGCGGAGCCTCGGCGGGCAGAATCGCGGCGGCCGGGGCGGCATCGCGCGCGTCGGCGGCCCCGCGCGCATCGGCGGCATCGCGCGCGAGGAGCGAGCCGCACGCGGCCGCCACGCCGCACGCGAGGGCCAGGACCCGGGGCGCCGCGGCGGAGCGCCGGCGATCAGGCGTCCGCCGCACCGCGATCAGTATTCAGGCTCACCGTCCACGGTCAGGACGGCATAGGGCGGCGGCACGCTCCACAGCCCGTTCCCGGGGGTCGTGGACAGCCGCTCGTTGCCGTCCGACGCGTCCCTGGTCCTGACCCGGTAGTAGATCCGGCTGAGGGCGCCGCCGGCCTGCAGCTGGTTCCACTTGCCGGCGTTCGGGGTCCAGGTTCCGTAGCACTCCGGGCTGGCGGCGGTCGACGGATCGCGGTCCACGTCGATCCACGGGCTGTCGATGATGGGGGACGGGAAGGTCGGATCGGTCGAGACCTCCACCTTGAACTTGGCGTTGCACGGTGCGGGGTTGCTGAACGTCGCGTCGCCGCCGACGCCGTCCAGGCGGTAGCGCGGTCCCGTCCAGACGTGGAACGTCGGGGCCGGCCCGGCCAGCTCGAGGTAGTCCACTTCCGGCATGTAGACGCCGTTCAGCGTCAGGTCGTCGCCGGGATCGTTGTCGTCCACGTCGATCACCGCGTCGGCCCCGTTCTCGCCCGCCAGGCAGGGAGCCCCGCCGTCCAGGCAGGTGTACGGGACCAGGAAGACGCCGGCGCGCGCGAAGCCGGCGGTGACCTTGTTCGAGCTGTGCGGTCCGTTATGGGCGAACGCCGGCGGCCCTCCCGGCGACCCGGAGGTGGCCCACTGATCGAGCATCTCGGTCTCGAGGTCGTACAGGTGCCGGTAGATGCCGAGGTCGCTGCACGCGGGGGCGGCCCCGAAGAAGCCGGTGTGCTTCATCGCCCGCTGGTAGCGCACGCCGAACTGCGGCACCCCCGAGGGACGGCACTTGCTGCGCATGCCGAGCCGCACCTGCCAGAGCGCCGCCGCGCCGATCTGTCCGTCGTCGTAATTGCAGCTGCTGGTGCCCGGGCCGCGGTGCTCGGGGAAATGATCCCCCGCGTCCCCCGGGTTGAACGGCACCGACACCTCGTGCAGCCGCGGCAGGTAGCCGGCCTCGTTGTTCCCCGGCGAGCAGTTGAGGCTGTTGTTCACGGGCCCGCCGATGTTCTTGCCGACCCACCCCGCCGTGCAGTTGGTGTTCTCGAAGTGGTCGGCCCAGAAGTCGGCCAGGTCGTGGAACTTCCCCCAGCCGAGCGGCATGGCGCAGGGGAAGAAGCAGAACGGCGTGCAGCACCAGTCGCCCGGCCGGGCGTTGGTCAGGCGCGGCGTGATGCTGTGCGCCAGCTCGTGCGCCACGACCGTGTTGTCGTGCGCGAAGTTGGTGAACTCGCCCGGCACGTTCGGACAGCCGGCGTCGAAGTACCCGGCGCACGCCCCGTACGTCATCGAGGCGTTGGCGTTGCACCAGTTGCCGCAGGTGCCGCCCGGGCAATCGAGGTTGCCCGTGCAGAAGCCGCCGTTGTTCGAGCCGCCGGCGCATCTCTTGACCTCGACCTTGGGGTTCCAGACCGACGCGGGGAAGGGGGTGAAGATGCCGTTGCTCAGCACCGTCTGGCGATAGCGGTAGATGCTGGCGAAGAAGTCGACCTGCTGGAACGCCTTGTTGGTCCCCGAGGCGCACAGCGCCTGGGCTTCATTGTTGATCGGCGACTGGTTGAAGTTGGCGAACGTGCCGCTGCTGCCCCCCGAGCTGTCGGAGATGCTGATGTCCGAGGCGTCGTACCCGTTCCCCCTGTAGTCGACCCGGTTCATCACCCCCGCCAGCTTCAGCGTGTACAGGCCCCCCGCGGCGGGATCGACCTGGAACGACTGCAAGACCGTCCCGAGGCCGGGGTCGCGCTTGTACACCTCGCCCGTGGCGCTGACGTCGCTGAACAGGGGAGTCATCTCGAGGATCTGGCCGGTCGCGGCATCGAGCCACAGGAGGAACGGCCCGTCCGCCAGGCCGGCCGACAGGCCGTTCAGGATCATCCGGTAGGCGTAGCGCAGCTGCACGATCCCCTGGCGATCGCTGCCGTAGGGGAGAAGGACCAGGTACGGGCCGTCCTCCGCCCGCTGCGACAGGACCGCCAGAACACCCGGGGTCGCCCGCAGGGCGCTGATCCCCACGGCCGGGGCGTCGGCCATCGGAATCATGACCTGGTTGCCGACGCTGTACCGGTTCACCAGCGCCCCCCGGACACTCGTGACCGCCTGCCCCTCCCAGCGGGACGCGAGGAGCATGGTGTGCTCGATCGGCACGCCGCTCTCCATCTGCTGGAAGGGATAGATGATCTCCTGGCGCTCGATCCCGGCGACGTACTGGGCGAAGTTCATCCCCTCGCCGGTCTCCAGGGCCTCGTCGATTTCCGCGTCGGGCGGGACCCGCCCGAGGAAGACGTCGATCATGTGCTGCGTCTCGGGGCGCAAAAGCTCGGGGAAGCTCATGAACTCGAACTCCACGTCCTTCGCCAGTCCGCTGAAATCGGCCCGCTTCTGCGCGATGCCGTCGTCGGGCGGAGGAAAGAGGACCTGGGCGCCCCGCGTGAAGCACGTCCCCATCGCCTGCACGGCGGGCAGGATGAACTTCTGGCGCACCTCGGCCGCGGTCTGGGTGCTCGCGAGGGCGACCGGGAAGCTCAGGAAGATCGGGTCCCCTTCGAACGCCGGGAGCTGGGCCCCGACGCCGGCCGGCAGGGTGTCCGGATTCCCGATGCAGGGGATCTGCGCGTTCGGATCCGGTGGATCGACGTGCGGCGGCGTCTCGACCGAGGTCCCGGGCCCGGGGGAGCAGGGGAACATGTTCGGCCGGGTGTCGCCGTTCGAGGCCTGGCCGAGCGGCCCCTCGCCGCAGCCGGTCTGGCCGGTGTTGTCGTAGTAGAAGGCCATCCCCGCGGGGGGCGCCATCCCGTCCACCGAGATGGTGGGGCCGTTCTGCTGCGCGTCGTCCTTCTCGAAGCAGCCGTGGTCGTAGGGCGCGGCGCGGCTCCCCATCATCGTCCGGGGGATCGTGCCGCGGTAGGTGTTGTACGTCTCGGCCAGGGCGATGGCCCCCCAGCTGAGCCGCGTGACTCCGGGCACGGGCGTATTCGCCAGCATCAGCGTGGGGCCGACCGGGCCCGGCACCGGCGTCCCGGGGGCGTTCGGGGCGCAGTCGCACGCGTCCCCCAGCCCGTCGCCGTCGCTGTCCTTCTGATCGGGATTGAACCGGAACGGGCAGTTGTCGATCGGATCGCACAGCCCGTCGCCGTGGCCGTCGTCGGCCGTGCCACACACGCCGTCCGGGCCGTCGAGCAGCGGGTTGTCGTCGGCCGTGCCGCACAGGCCGTCCAGGCCGTTGGCCGTCTCCGAGTCGGCCAGCGGCACGTTCCGGCAGGCGTCCTGGCCGGGATCGCAGCGGTCCGCCGTGCAGGGGTTGTTGTCGTCGCAGATCGGCGGCGTCCCCTTCTGGCAGGCCCCCGTGGTGGCGAGGCAGGTCTCGCGCCCGTTGCAGAACACCCCGTCGTCACAATCGGCGTCCGACTGGCAGAACGGCGGCGCCTCGCCGCAGGTGAAGACCTCGTTGGCGCTGCTCGGCGGGCTGACCGGCAGGACGCCGGCGATGGCGTAGATCTCCGTGCCGGTGTAGACGAACTGGGACGAGATCTCCGCGACCGCGGTCGGCTTGGGAGGCTGCGGCACGATCCAGGCGTCGGCGAACGGATCGTAGGCCTCGTTGCGGGACAATAGATTGACGCCGTCGAAGCCGCCGATGGCGTAGATGCGCGTGCCGCAGACGCCGGTGACCAGGTTGGAGCGCCGCGTCGGCATGGGGGCCCCGAGGCTCCAGGTGTCGGTCGCCGGGTCGTAGACCTGCACCGCCTGGTCCTCGGCCAGCCCGTTGTAGCCGCCGATGACGTAGATCTTTCCGGTCCCGGGGAAGTAGGTCGTCGAGTAGACGTCCATCATCGGGCGGATCATCGGGGCCTTCGCGACCCAGACGCCCAGGTCCACGTCGAACGCCTCGTTGGCCTTCAGCGGCGTTCCCGAGCGCGGGGCGAGGCCGTCGCCGCCGCCGATCACGTACACGCTGCCGAGCTGGCCCCCGGCGACCCCGGGCCCCGGCACGAAGGCGGCCCCCAGGCCCCGGCGCGGCGTCGGCATCGGCGGTCCCGCGGCCCACGCGTTCGCCGCCGGGTCGTACAGCTCGACGTTGTTCAGCACCGTCCCCGACGCCTGGTTGCGCCCGCCGACCGCGAACAGCTTCGCCCTGCCGTCGCGCGTCTCGATGCAGACGCCGGTCAGCTCGGCCCGCCGCAGCGGCGCCGAGGCGGCGGCCCCCCAGGTGTTCGAGGGGATGTCGTAGACAAAGTTGGTGGACGTGTCGGGGAAGCCGGCCCGCTCGCCGTGCGTCACGAAGATCTTGTCGCCGATGATCACCCCGGCGGCCCCCTCGCGGCCGTCGGGCATCGGGGCCTTGACCGACCAGCCGAGCGGTCCGCCGACCTGCATCGGCTTGCAGCGCGCGGCGAGAGACGGCACGACCTGGAACCCGACCCCGCCGTGGCCCAGCGGGTTGTTCGGCCCGGCCATCGGCTCGAACACGGCGGCGTAGTCGCCGTACACGATCGGGCTGGGCGGGACGAACACGTCGAAGAAGGAGTACCTGAAGGTCTGCGACTGCCCCGGGCCGAGCAGGGTCGGGAGCGGCAGGTCGATCATGGACAGGCTGTCGCCCGGAACGAAACTCGAGACGTGCAGCGTCTCGATCATCACGTCGGCCGGCCGGGGATTGGTGATCGTCACGTCGAAGAAGACGTCGAAGAAGCTGGTGAACTGCCCGCCCGGCGGCCCCGGGTTGATCTGCACGCTCACGTCGAGCGGCAGGGCGTCCGGCGCGTACGGGCAGCCGTCGTTCCCGGGCGGGCCCGGATTGACCCCGCAGCGATCGGCGTAGTCCGGCGTCCCGTCGCCGTCGCTGTCCAGCCCGGGGGGCACGACCTTGACCTGGATCGACGCCGTCCCCTGCCGCCCCGCCTTGTCCGTGCCGGTCAGGGTGATCTTGTGGATCCCGGCCGTCAGGCAGGGGCCGGGAGGCAGGTAGCCGCGGCCCAGCGGTCCCTGGATGTCGTCCGACCACTCCAGCATATCGCCGGGGAGCGCCCCATCGTCCGGGCTCGTCCCGGATCCGACCAGGATCAGCCCGCGGCACTCCGCGAAGATCGGCATGACGGGGTCGGGCGGGAAGCCTTCCGCCGGCGAGTGGATGAACACCTGCGGCGCCTTGCGCGGGACCTGGAACGTGCCGGCCGTCGCCTCGCCGACGTTGAAGCCGTCGGACGCCTGCACGCGCAGGACGATGTGCGCGCCCCCCGGCAGGATGGCCGGGTCGCCGATATACGACGGCTGCGTCAGGTTGTTCGCCAGGGCCAGGTAGTGCTGCCCGTTGTCCGGGCTGTACTGCACGGCGTAGGTCAGCGGCCCGCCGTCGGCGTCCGAGGCGGCCCAGCGGATCTCGAACGGCTGGTTCAAGACCGGCGTCTGCCGCGGATCGGGGCTCAGGATCTGCACGGCGGGCACGCCCGGCGTGAGGCGAATCGACGAAAGCAGCGCGCCCCTCGCCAGGTCCATCAGCCGGATCTCGCTCAGGTTGAGCGCCCCGGTCGGGCCGAGCGGTGTCGCGATGTGCATCAGGAAGGCGTAATCGGACTGGTTGTGCCCGTCGCCGTCCGGGTCGTCGAAGTCAGCGAAGAAGCGCCGCTCGTCGACGATCTGCCCCTGCAGCCCGAGAAGCTGCACGGCGAAGTCCCCCTCGCGGAACCCCTCGGGCGGGTCGGGCGGGATCGGCCGCTTCAGCCGCCAGGCCGGGTGCAGCTTCCCCACGCGGGACGGATCGATCCCCCCGGTCACCAGGATGAAGTCGACGTTCGGCAGGTTCTCCTCCGAGGTCAGGATCGGCCCGAACGGCAGGAAGGTCTCGAGCGGGAAGGCCTGCCACCAGTTGAAGTGGCACGTGTCGAAGAGCGACTCCGGCCCCGGGTCGTCCCACTTGTTCCACATGATCGAGTAGCGGG
Source organism: Candidatus Polarisedimenticolia bacterium (assembly GCA_036001465.1). Classification (NCBI taxonomy): domain Bacteria; kingdom Pseudomonadati; phylum Acidobacteriota; class Candidatus Polarisedimenticolia; species Candidatus Polarisedimenticolia bacterium. Next base: position 6,407 of record DASYUH010000025.1, on the reverse strand, counting down.
CCGAGTCCTGCCACGCCGCCGAGGTCACCTGCCCCGGGACCATGACGTCCAGCTTGGTCGAGGGGACCGGCGTCCCGGTCGAGGTGTCCCAGCCGACCAGGCCCAGCTGGCCGCTGTTCGTGTCCAGCCCGGGGTGGGCGTCGCACGCCCAGTTCACGTCCGGCGCGCCGTCCGCGTAGTGCACCTGATGATAGTTGTGGTACAGCTCGTGGGTGAACGTCCTCTGGTGCCGCGTCGGGTCGGTGTTCCCGTAAGCCCCGCGCCCGATGGTCGAGGCGCAGGAGCCCGGGAGCGACGAGTTGCCGTTCCCCGAGACGCCCCCCTGCCACCAGCCGTACGCCTGGTCGTAGGTCGTCGAGCCCTGAACCCGCATGCCGGCCAGGGTCGAGCGCAGGACGCCCCCCGGGTCGACGGTGCTCGAGAGATCGGACGTCCACTGCAGCGGCGTCGGGTTGACCCAGTACTGCAGCTTGCAGGGGGCGATCGGCCCCGATTTGCGGAACCAGTCCAGCCCGTTCGCCACCAGCGCCGGGTCCGGCGTCTTGGTCGGCGGCGTGGCCGGGTTGTTGTCGTGGTCGAACTGCAGCCGCACCCCCTCGATCCGCAGGCGCTGGTTGTGGACGAACGTGACCATCTGCGCCGGCGGATCGGTGGCGGTGATCGACGCCGGGCTGGTCGTGATGTCGAGCTCCAGGCTCACCGTGCCATTCGGCGGGAACGCCCAGTCGAAGTTCAGGCTGCTGTTGGCGCTCGCCGGATTGGCGGACAGCCAGGGAGTGACCGAGATCGGCCCGTTGGTCGCCGCCAGGGTCGCGATGGTCGACCCTCCCTGCTTGATCGTCAGCGTCCCGTCCACCGAGATCGGCGTGAAGTCCGGAAAGTGGCCGAACAGCACGTGCGTGAGCCGCGTCCCCTCGATGTAGGCGCGGATGGTCGTGGGCTTGTGGGCCGTCAGCGGCACGCTCGACGCCAGCCCCTGCTGCGGCAGGGTCTGGATCGACTGGGTGACCTCCATCGCCCCGAGCGCCCGGTGCACCTCCGCCGGGTTGTGGGCGAACGCCGGCCCCGCGAGCGATGCGGCGGCCAGGAGAATGAACGCGGTGGTGGCGGCGGCGCGAAGAGTCCGATGCAGCATCAGTTCCCCCCGTCCCTTGCGGGCGAAAATGGAGTCGAAGGGCAAGGTTTTGTTGCCTAAATACCCCCACCCCGGGGTGCAGTCAATAAAAAAGGTGGAGAAAGGTGCAGTTCAAGCGGCCCGGAGCACCTGGTGAACCGCCCGCCCCCTTTAGTCGCACGAGCGGATGGAAAACGTCCGGGCTGCGACACGTATGGCGCGGCGTGAGCATCCGGCCACGGCCGGTCCCACGGGACCGGGTCGGCCAGGGCCCGGTATGCGGCGCGTCCTCCCCGCAAACGAAGCGGCGCAGCGAATTGACGAGCGGGTATGAATAATGATGCGCTGCGCGCAGCGCCGTGGCGGAAGACGCGGAAGACAGGGTGTAGCGCCGGACCGACGTCATGATCAGGCCACTGTCCGTAGCGCTCAGCCTCGACGCGAAAGGGCGGCGCAACGAGGGAACGGAGCCCCTGCACATCCATGTCCAACGCGATCGGTATCTGGCAAAGTTTTGGCTACAGCCGGTGGCGCTTGCGCGGGTAACAGGCTTCGGGGCCGTGGAGTTGCGAAGGATCGAGAGGCTCGTGGTCAAGAATGGGGCGAGACTCTTGGAGGCCTGGAATGGCGTCGCCCGTTCTCCTCGGATGCCCAGCCCATTTCGGGAACGGTGCGAACCTCGTGAGCGGGAAGGTCGTCACGGAGCCGTCGGGGCACACACTCGTCAAGCAGAACTCGCATGTGCCAGCACCGACTCCGGCGCCGGCCACGCGAGAAAGAACAGCATCCAGACGCCGTCCCGCAATCTGGTGCGGGCACTCTTCGGAATCATGGCATCACCTCATGACTCGCCGGCGAACGGCGCTTTTCCTCCACGCAAGGGGCACAGCTCACGCCCCGCCGAGGTTCGTCACCAGGAGGTCGATGAGCGACCGGATGCTAACCTGGGCCGCGCAGTCCAGGATCCAGTCGTTCCGGTCCGGCCGGGTGCCGCAGCCGTCGAGGCGCCGGCGCAGATCCATGAGCTTGCGCAGGGCCCCATTCACGTCTCCCACGAGCAGAAGCGATTCGACGTCCTCGAGAACCGATTCGATCGCGTGCTGGGTCCCGCCGCCGGCAGGGATGAAGCTGTCGGAAGGGAGCCCCGCCACGGCGGTTTGAACGAATTCGACGTCGCGGCCATCGACCAGTCCGTCACCGTCGCGGTCGGCGACCGTCGGATCCCGATCCAGGCCGTCGGGCAGCCCGTCGCCGTCGCTGTCGCCGGAGGCCGGATCGGTCCCCTGCTCGATCTCGTCGGCGTTGGAGACTCCGTCGCCGTCGGCGTCTTCGTCCCCATCGTCGATGCCGTCGCCGTCCGAATCCTGCTGCAGCGGATCGGTTCCCAGGCTCAGGACTTCAAGGCCGTCGAGGAGGCCGTCGTCGTCGGAGTCGGCATCTTTCGGGTCGGTGCCGAGGCTGATCTCGGCGCAGCTCTCCAACCCGTCCGCGTCCCCGTCGAGGCCGACCAGCTTGGCGTACATCGCATCGAGATCCAGAGAGCCGGACATGCCGCGTGGCAGGAAGGCCGAAGTGTAGCCGGCGGTCCTGAGGTCTTCGAGATACCGATTGCGGACGTACGCCTGGCCGAAGCTGCCGCCGCCCGCTCCGTGGTCGAAGTACATGTCCACGAGGTGAGCCGGATCGAGCGCCATCTCGCCGGCGAAGGTCGGGCCGTCGTCTCCGTCGTCCCATCCCCACGGGGGAGAGGCGCTGTCGGTGGAGCAGGTGACGGTAATGCCGTCGCCGCAGCCGCCGCTCTCGTTCCCCTTGAAATGCCCCCATGACGCGAAGCTCAGCGAGGCGTCACGGCTCCTTCCGGATTCCAGGATCTGCCGCTCCCAGAGGCCGCCGGCGTCGAAAAACGAAATGAGCCCGTACCCGACCTCCCGGTCGTTCCCGGAGCCTGGCACCTCGCCCGCGCCGGTGGGGAAGTAGATCACGCCGTCCTGGTCCTCCGCGCCCGTGAAATCGTCGATGTACGGCCAAACCTTGAGCCCGTGCCCCTTTGATTGCTGCGCGGTGAGCGGATGCCCGGAGCCATTGAACGACTGCAGGGTGACGGTCCCGTCGATGTCCTCGTATTTGCCGACGAGCGGGCTGTCGGCGGGCGTATAGGAATAGAAGTCAGTGTGGAAAACGGTCACGAGCGCTTCGAGCCGGCCCAGCGGGGGATCGGTCGCCCCCGCCGGCTTGCGGACGACGGCCAGGAGTCCCTCCATGTCGTTTTCATGCTCCTGATCGAAGCTCGAATCCGTCCAGTCCCTGGGGTGGAAGAAACCGTAGTCGATGAAGTAGTGCGTGCAGGTCTCGACGACCGAGTGATAGGCATGCGCGAACTGCTGGAACAATTCGAGGTGGTCCCAGTTGTCCTCGGCGTCGAAGTTCCCGTCGTAGCTGAAGGCCGAGATGAAATCGGCTCTGGCGTTGGTGCTGTCGGTGTCCTGATAGTGGATCGGAGCATGGTGGTAGGCCAGATCGGCATCGGCGGGAGTGGGGTCCGCCGCGAGCGCCCCCGGGCCAGAAAATGGACTGAACAGGACTGAGATAAGGGCGAAAGCAGCGAACGTACCCGCTGCGGGCCGGCGGTCGATCATGGCTCCCCCTCGTGGTTGGACGACTGCGTTCGTCTGTGATGGCGCAGTTTATCTCGACGAAGCGAGGGGCGTCAACCGGCGGGCACGCGGCAGAGCGGGAGCCGTCGGCCCGCACGGTGCTCGGCGGCTGCCTGCCCGGCCCGCCGGGCACCACGCCGCCGCTCCTCGACCTGCCCGAGATCTGCTCGGACGACGTGACCTGTCAGGAAGGCCCAGGCTGCCAGTACACGTGCGTCGTCCCGGCTGACTGCCCGCTGCCCTACGACGGCTGCGATATTGAGGGATGCTGCTATATCGTGGTGAAGTAAACCGGCCGTGGTAGTTCGACGGCCTCAGTCTTTGCTCGGCCCTGGTCGAGGTCCCCACAACGGCTTGGGCAGCTGGCGATTCCACTGCTGCCACGAGTCACTGAGCTCCTTCACCTTGTCCGGCCGATCGGCCGCCCGATTCCGGGTCTCGCCGATGTCTTCGGAGAGATTGTAGAGACCGGCTTCCGAAAGGTCGGTCAGCGTCGAGGGATCGACGTCGACCAGCGGGCCGTCGCGAGTCTTGACCAGCTTCCAATCGCCCCGGCGAATCGCCATCGTGCCGCCCAGGCGCCAATACAGCGTGTCGTGCGGGGCGCCTTGCGCTGCGCCGGTCAGAAACGGCAGGAGATCGACGCCGTCGAACGCTGCTCCGTTCGTCGCCACGCCCGCGGCGGCAAGCGCGGTCGGCACGACGTCGAGCTGAATGATCGGCCTGTGATCCACCCGCCCCGCGTCGAGGTGCCCTTTCCACGACATCGCGAACGCGACGCGAATGCCGCCTTCCCAGGTCTGCCGCTTCGATCCGCGCAGGGGAGCGTTGCTCGACCCGTTGACCGTCGTCGTCGGCATCGTCGGTCCGCCGTTGTCGTTCAGGAAAATCACCAGCGTTGTCTCTTCAAGCTTCTGATCGCGCAGGCTGGTCAGCGTTCGCCCGATCGCATCGTCCATCGCGGCCACCATGGCGGCATAGGTGCGGCGCGTCGGGTCTGCGATGTCCGGGAAGCGATCGAGGTACTTCTCGGGCGCTTCCATCGGCACATGGGCGGCGTTGAACGCGAGATAGAGAAAGAACGGCTCCGACGCGTGCTGCTCGATGTAGCGGACGGCCCGATCGCCGAGCGCGTCCGTGAGGTACGTCACCGACGGGGCGGGCGTCATGCCGTCCAGCAGCGGGTCGGGCAGATTCGTGCCCACATCGACATAGTCGACATTCATATACGAATGGTCGGCGCCGAGGAACCCGTAGAACTCTTCAAATCCGCGACGCATCGGGTGCAATCGATCCGCCGAGCCGAGATGCCATTTGCCGAACAGGGCCGTGCGGTAACCGGCAGCCTTCAGCCTGTCCGCGATCGTCGTCTCGGTCAGGGGCAATCCGAAATCCGGGGATCCATCGGGGTTGAATTCGTAGCCGAACCGTTGCGGATACCGGCCCGTCATGAGACCTGCTCGCGTCGGGCTGCAATAGGGGCCGCTGACATAGGCGTCTGTGAAGCGAATCCCTTCGCGAGCGATCCGATCGATGTTCGGCGTTGGAATGTCCCGGCTGCCGTGGACGCCGATGTCCGCGTAACCCAGGTCGTCGGCCACAATCAGGACGATGTTCGGTCGCCGGCGACCGTCACAGGCGGTCATCAGAAGGATGGCGACCGCGGCGAGCGCCCGGATGGCGGGTTTTACCGCCATTACCATTCGTCCTCGTCCCAGCGAGTGGATCGGGCTTCATCGAGCAACTCGTCGTCACCGTGCCCGGCCATGGTCCGAAACGCTTCAACCCACCCTGCGCGAGAGCGACCCACCACGATCTCCGCGTCCTCTTCCAAGCCGGTCTGTTCCATCAGAGGCTTCGGGACGCGAATTCCTCGAGAGTTGCCCATTCGGACGAGGCGCGCCTTCATGGCTGATCTCCGAACGATGTAATCACAATGTACTCACAGATAAGGATGCTGTCTCGAGTTGTTTGCCCCCGTCAGCTCGGAGTGGCCGAAGCGCACCCGGCCATACCTCTTGATATGGACCAGGGGTCTCGAGACGGCCGGCTGGTGCTTCGACTGAGCCCCTGGCTCAGGGTGCCAGCAGCGGAGCGAGTTCGACTCGTGTCACCCGCGACAGAGCTCGAGGAATTTCTCGCGGGTCAGGTCGCAGTCGCGAAGAATCTTCGCCAGCAGTCCCGGACCGATAATCTCGCCCGCGTGGACGGGGACAACCGTCACGCGACCGTCCGGGTGTCGTAGAAAATGGTGGCTACCCTTGACGCGTGCCACCTCAAAGTCAACCCGTTGCAGCGCCGCGATGACTTCCTTGCCAGTCAATCTGGGAAGCCGGGCCATCAGCCAACGGTGACCTTCTGGACGCCGACGAAGTCGAGCGGCTCCAGCTTGTCACCTTGGGCTTCAAGACAAAGCTCGATAGCCTCGCGGATGCGAACCATCAGCTCGTCCAAGGACTTAGCCTGGCTGTGGCACCCCTTCAAGGCAGGAACGGAACCCACGTAGTAGCCTTCTGCGTCGCGCTCGATGATCACGTTGAATTCTCGGCTCATAGGTCGGCTCCCTGTACCCGCCATTCTACTACGCCCCCGGTGCCTTGGGGAGAAACGGGTCTGCCGCGCTTGCCCCCCCGTCAGCC
>DASYUH010000024.1 GCA_036001465.1 Candidatus Polarisedimenticolia bacterium | reverse complement strand
GCGGTGTCCTTCCGCGCGCTGGCCGTCCGCTTCGGTGACGGCATGCCGGCGACGTCCATCGTCCGCGTGCCCGGCATCCCGGTCCCCGGCTGCGGGCTGGTGGCGGACATGTGGGGGGTTGTGGGGTAGCGAGAAAACTGGGAGGCGGGCGGCGGGCCCAGCGGCCGAGCACCGTCAGCGGTCGGTCACGAAGAGCCCGGAGGCGGGCGGGATCAGTCGATCGTCTGAAACTCGACCCTGCGGGCGTCGGTCACCCGCCGGGACGCATCAAGGATCTCCAGAGACACCAGGTTCCCGGCCTCGTCGTAATCGAGGATGACCCCCGGCTTGTCCTCATCGCTCTCGGCGACGGCCACACCCTCCCGCAAAATCACAGTGAGCGTGTCGGTTCTCGGGTCGTAGGCCACCTTCATCTACCGCCTCCAGTACTTCGCGATCTTGGTCGTCCGATAGACGGTGACGACTTCCGCCGGCCTTCTGTCGACATCAACCACGATCCGGACAAGATACGTCCGCGCCGGCCTCCCCAGGCCAAGCCGTGACTGGAAGATGACGCGTCCTTCGCACCTCGACCTCCTGCTCCGGATGCGCAAGAACCCTGCGGATGATCTCCGCGTCGAGCCCGCGCCGCGCCATCTCGAAAGCCGCATGCGGTCCAATGACATAATCCGTCGGCGGCTTGGGCTTAACAAGCCCGATCTCTACCAACGCGCGCCATCACCAAACAATGCCGCCTTTGGGATACGGTGGGGCAGCTCTACGAAGCCTGCCTCGAGTCACAGCCCTACGGGGCAGTCGCGCGAAAAACCTGATCCGCGACGGCCTGACCGAGCGCAGCGAGCCACACGAGCGCGGCGTCCCCGACGAGGGACTCGGTGAGGCTGCTGCAATGTCTGCGGTCATGGGGTAGCGTACCTGCAGCAGGCCCCAGCCGGGTTGTAAGTCCTCGCCGCAGCGCCAATACCACGCCCTTTCCCCCGCCTGCCCCCTGGTGACGAGCTTGTGACGGGCCCCCTGGTATCACGGGGGGCATGACACGCCCCGAGAGCGCGCAGCAGAGGAGCCGGGGGCATACGACCCCAGGAGGGCACGACATGGAATCGACCAGGGCCCGAGCCGGGAGTCTTCCCAGCACCGTCTGCCTGCTGCTGGCGATCGCGCTCGCCGTCAACGGCTGCGCCGTCGCCGTACTGGTGAGGGATCGTCTTGGAGTAGGCAAGGGTGTCGAGCAGGGCGAGTTGGCCCGGCTGCGGGACCAGCCGGAGGTCCTCGCGATCCACTACGCGGCGCCCCCGTTTCTCGTGCGGAGGACGGCCCTGAAAAGGCGGACAGGACTCGCCGGTCTGGAGGCAGGCGGTCCCGCCGCCCTGCTGCTCCTGCCGGTCATCGTGCCGATCGTGATCAGGATCAACGCCGGCGTGGCGGCCGCCAATGAGGCCCAGGAGGCGGGGGAGCGGGCGGAGGGCGCCGAGCTGACGCACGAGGTCGGCCTCGGGGATCCGGTCGTCCTCCTGAAGGAGCGCCTGGCGTCGCGGCTGGCCGGAGAGATCAGCCGCATCCGGCCGGTGGTCGAGGCCATGCACAGCGACGACCTCAAGAGCTTGAAGCAGGCGTTCGGCTCCGCCACCATCCTCGACGTCAAGACCACGGGCTGGGGCCTCCACTACCACATGGAGGACACGAAGACCTTCTTCGCGCTCTACCGGGTGCGCGCGCGGCTCATTCGCCTCGACCAGGACAAGGTCGTGTGGCAAGCCGAGCTCACGTGCGCCGCGGGCGGCGACCGCCAGTTCGGGCTGCCGACCCTGGAGGAGCTGAGGGCCAACGGCGGCGCGTTGCTGAAGACCGCGATCGCCCAGGCCGCCGAAGTCTGCGCCGAGCCGCTGCTGACCCGCTTCCGGGGCGAGGAGCCGACCCGACCCCCCTTCAGCCCCGGGGAGTCCGCGGACCTCACGCTGGAGCGAAGCACCCCTCGCCGAGGCCGAGGCACGGCTCTTCGGCCCCTCCGGCCTGGTTGCGGGCTCCCGGAAGTTCGACGCGAAGTTCAAGGGCGTCGCCCTCACGGCCCAGGACCTCCCGCGGCTTCGGACGCTGCTGCAGGAGGCGACCGCCTCGCCGGCGGGGTCCGAGGTTCAGGTCCGAGGAACCATGGACGGCGCCCGATTCAAGGCCACGATGGACAAGGGCAGGTCGGGTCGCGTCGCGTCGAGTTCGAGTTCGAGGGCCTCGCCTTCGCCGGCCAGGCGCAGGCCTCGGCGTTCCTCGAGCCGTTCCTGGGGCGCGGCGTGCGGCAGGTGAAGCTCGCGGGCGTCGCGGGAGGCCGGCCGGTCAAGCTCAAGCTGACGCCGGCGCCAGGCTCGACCCTCTCGTCACCGCCGCTGTCCGATGCTGGGCCGTCCAATGCCGGGAAGGAAGCGGACCAAGGGGCCGGAGGCCAGACCCCGAGCGCGGTGGAGCTGCCGCCGAGCCCGGCGCCGGAGGTCGCCGCCATCACTCCCCCCGCCCCGGTCGCCCGCGTCCCCCTCCCGCCTGGCTTCCCGGCCAGTGGCGGTCCACCGGCGGCGCCGTCCACCTCACCATCTCCGGAGACCTGGGCTGGGAGTTCACATCGACCGGAGGCGGCACCTGGCACGCGTCCGGGACCACCTATTTCGAAAGCCGCGACACCGTCGTCCTGCGGGGCTGGGTGACCGGCACGGATTCCTACGGCCGTCCCTCGCCCAGGCCCAGCCCCATTTCGATCGCCGTGCGCAGGGACGACGACCAGTTGACCGGCGAGATCCAGGGGTCGCAGGTCTGGCCCGTGGTGTTCCGGCGGTCGTCTTCGGGGGGTCGTTGATCATCGAGTTCGGTTGACAAATCGTTGAAGGAGGGGCGCTTATGAATCAACTTCAGATTCAAGGACAGCGGCGCCCGATGATCCTAGTCCTCATCGCCACTCTGGGCCACGAGTCGAAGGCAAGCCTCCTGAACCGTGAGGATCGTACTGTCCGACCACTTTCCCCTGAGGCGCAAGAACACATCCTGAAGTCGCGCACCCTTTTCGCGGAAGAACCTTGGCGTTAGATGTTTTCCGGGCGCGATGTCGAATACCCGGATGTGTTTGACCTCACCTGTCCACTCCTTCGGTGGTTCCTCGAGAACGAGAAGCAAGGCGAAGGGCGACCAGATCTTTTGAACTGCCTCTAAGTCCTCGCTGAGATTCTCATGCAGGTAGCGGCGGAACTTGACCTCTACGAGCCATGACTCCTCTGCATCAGGGTCCAACACGAAGAAGTCCGGAGTGGTTCGCAGCTGAACGGGAGCAAGTGCCAAATAGCGATCAATACCGAGGGTTCGCAGTTCTCGCAAGCTCCGTTCAATGCCGGTTGGGATAACTTGGTAGCCTGCGTCGATGAGCAGGACTTCGATAGCCGCAGCAGCGAGTTGACCACGTAGGCTGTTGTCGAGGTCCACCACTCTTCCCTACTCCAGAATAGGAAGTCTGAGCCTTAACTACCAAGAAGTGTTGAAGACCGGGCCCCGGGACCCTAACTGTGCGACATCAAAGCAGTGTTCTCAGGTGCCGCCACCCATCCATGCCAGCCAGGGTCGACAGCGGAGGTCATGCATCGGGCGGCTTTCTACCGTGACCGTCCCTTCACGCGTCGGTCTCAGCCTCCGGACGACGAGGATCGAGCCATTCGAGGCCGGACGCCCGTCGGCGACCTCGTCTTCGTCGCCGGCCAGATGGCGACGGACTTTCGCACCGGCGTCGCGCCCGAGGCGCAGGTCAACCCGACAACTGGTAGCGTACTCGGATCTTCCGGCACTCGACCAGCGCCCAGTTTTCTTCATCGTGTCGAGGAGCTTGAGGGCAGCAGAGGCTGAAGGGCAGGGTGAGTTGATTAGGGAATACCTGCCATAGCGGTCCAGTCCAGGGCTAGGCGTCCGCCGTCCAGGGATTCGAACCGCGTTCCTGTTGCGGTCACATTTTTCGCCAGTCCGCGCCAAGGGCCGCTGACGGCGATGCCCTCGGTGGGCTAGAATCCAGCCTTGTCCGCGACGCGAGGTTCCATGAAGGCTTGGGTGGCGATCACCGACCGGGACTGGTTTCGGTACCTGCGCGAGCGGCCCAGGCTTGACGAGGCGAACTTCTGGCAGCCGGGTGGCGCCCGCGAGTTTCGTACGCTGTCCGTCGGGCAGCCCCTACTCCTAAAACTCCACTACCCAGACCACTTCATAGTGGGCGGGGGCTTCTTCCGGCACGCCACTCGCCTTCCCGCGTCGCTCGCCTGGGAAGCCTTCGGGGACAAGAATGGCGCCGCCTCGTTCGAGGAGATGCGCCGCCGGATCGAACGATACCGCCGTGTTCCGGCGGATCCTCGGATCGATTACACGATCGGTTGCATCCTGCTCCAGGAGCCGTTCTTCTTCGAGGACAGCGAGTGGATCCCCGCCCCACTTGATTTTCACAGGAACATCGTCCAAGGCAAGACCTACGATCTCACCGACGGTATCGGTAAGGCCCTCTGGGATCAAGTCCTCGTCCGGCTCCGGCATCAAGGGCGTGCGGATGGCGAGCTTGGATCCATCGAGCAGCCGATGTTCCGCGAGGGCGTTTCGGTGCGACAGCGGCTTGGTCAAGGGTGCTTCCGCGTCCTCATCGCCGATATCTACCAGCGCCGTTGCGCAGTAACCGGCGAGAAAGCTTTGCCGGTCCTTCAGGCTGCCCACATTCGCCCCGTGACGGCCGGAGGGACGCACCAGATCGATAACGGGCTTCTTCTCCGCTCAGACGTCCATACGCTCTTCGACCGAGGCTACGTGACCGTGACGCGGGATTACAAGCTTCGCGTCAGTCGCCGTCTCAGGGACGATTTCGACAACGGCGAAAACTACTTCCGTTTGAACAAGGCGTCGCTGTGGATGCCGCCCGATCCCGCTGATCGCCCCAGCACCGAGCTACTCGAGTGGCACGCAGACACCGTCTTCAAGGGCTGAGTCACGCGCAACGCAGGTCTCGGGCGTTGAATGGGTGACCCAACGGGATTCGAACCCGTGTTTGAGTTGTGGTCGCGTAGCCCTCCCTTCAGCACGTCCGCCCACCGCCTTGCCTCTTCCGCACGCCTAAGCTACCTTGTCCAGGCCGGAGCGCCGGCCGGACGCGCCGCAGCCATCCGCGCACGCGCACCCATGACGGCAAGGAGGCAGGCATGAAGCGACGGGACTTCCTCAAGCACGGGACGGGGGCGGTGGCGGCGGCGGGGGCGCTCGGGGTGCCGGCCCTCCTCAGGGCGCAGGACGTCATCAAGGTCGGCCACATGACCCCGCGCACCGGCTTCCTGGGCCAGCTCGGCGCC
>DASYUH010000023.1 GCA_036001465.1 Candidatus Polarisedimenticolia bacterium | reverse complement strand
AGCCCGGCGATCAGGACGATCTTGGAGAGCGACAGGACATTCTGCGTCCGCGCCCCCGTCCGGATCCCGGCGTAGTTGAGCGCCAGCAGTCCGCCCATCATGACGGCCGCGAGCCAGGTCGCTTCCTGTCCCGGAGCGCCGCGCCGGACGAGACGCAGCAGGTATTCCGACCCGATCACCGCCACGCCGGCCGCTCCGGCCCCCTGCATGAGGACCTGCGCCCAGTTCAGGACGAACGCCGCCAGCGGGTGCCAGCAGTGCGCGACGACCTTGTAGAAGCCGCCGGCGCGCGGGTAGCGCGACCCGATCTCGGCGAAAACCAGCGCGCCGATCAGGCTGATGGCGCCGCCGATCCCCCACGCCACGAGAAACGGCGCGGCCCCGCCGGTCGCGCCCGCGACCAGGGCCGGCGTGCGGAAGATGCCGATGCCGATCACCAGGCTCACGGTGGCCATCGCGGTGTCGAAGACCGACAGCTTCGGCTCGAGCCGCGGGATCGGCGCGTCAGGCGCCATGCAGGGCCTCGCGGAGCAGGGCCGCGAGCGCCTCGTATTGCTCCTCGTGGTTGTAGATCTGCGCCGACAGGCGCACCAGCTTCCCTCCCGGGCAGGGCCAGGGGAAGAACCACGACTCGATGCCGCGCTCCCGCGTCCAGGTCGCGAGCGCGTCCTGATCGAGGCGCGCGACCGGCGACCCCGGCGCCGCGGCGGGGAGCGGCAGCGCGGCGATCGATCCGATCAGGTCGGCCGGGCAGGGCGGCTGGACCCCGAGGGCCTCGAGGACGATCCCCCTGCCCCGCAGCGCCAGCGCGTGATTGCGCTCCATGAGCGCGGCCATGCCCCCCGGGAGGAGGCCGCCCAGGACGCGCAGGCACTCCGGGATCGACAGGTATGCCGTCGGATCGTCGGTCCCGGTCCAGTCCCACTCCTCACGGAAGCGCACCGATGACCCGCCGGGGTCGTGCCCGTGGCTGATGACCAGCGGCCGGATGCGGTCCCTGAGGTCGCGCCGCACGTGCAGGAAAGCCGCCCCCTTCGGCGCGCACAGCCATTTGTGGGCGTTGGCCGTGTAGCACGCCGCCCCCAGCCGGTCGAGCTCGAGCGGGATCATCCCGAGCGCGTGCGCGCCGTCCACGATGCACTCGACGCCGCGCTCGCGGAGCCCCGCGACGATCGCGGCAAGCGGGAACACCAGCGCCGTCGGGCTGGTGACGTGATCGAGGAGCGCCAGCCGGGTGCGCGGCGTGGCGGCACCGAGCACCGCCTGGACGATGTCGTCGGCGCCGCGGACCGGGAACGGCACGCGCGCCACGACCACCCGGGCGCCGCGGCGCGCCGCCACGAACTCGAGCGCCTTGCGGCAGGCGCCGTAGGTGTGATCGGTCGTCAGGACGTCGTCGCCGGCCTTCAGGTCCCACGAGCGCAGCGCCGCGTTGACCGCGTAGGTGGCGTTCGGGACGAAGACCAGGCCGTCGGCCTCCGCCCCGACGAAGGCGCCGAGCGCCTGCCGCACCTCGGCGAGGCGCCCCGGCAGCTCGCGGTTCATGAAGTCGACCGGCTCCCGCTCGAGCTCCGCCCGCAGCCCCGCCTGGAACTCGAGGACCGGCCGCGGACAGGCCCCGAACGAGCCATGATTGAGGTAGTGGACCCCGGGATCGAGCGCCCAGAGCAACCCGAACGAGCTCACCTTCCCGTCAGCCGCGAACTCGTCCATCGCCCCCCTCCTGCCGGCGCGTCTCCCGAGCGGCGCCGCTCCGGATTCCAGGCCCCGCCCTTAGCGCCGTTGAGCAGGACCGTACCTCTCGACCACCCCACCGGGACGCAGGAGCTCGATGAAGATGTCGCGCCCGCTCTTGTGCTTGGGAATGGTGACCGCGTAGGTCATCCCTTCCCCGGTGATGCACGCCGTACAGGGAATCTGAGCGACGTTCAGCTGCACCCTGGCACCATGGGGATCGACCGAGATCACGTTGAAGCCCAGAACATCGATCTCATGCGTCGTCCTCCAGGCCACGAGTCCGCTCCCCCTCCCCTCCGGGCTCTTGGGGTCGATGGTGACGTCCAGGATATGCTGCAGGCAGGCTTCCGGATTCTGGTCCGGATTGAAAATCGTCGGGCAATTGTCGAGCGTGCTGCAGAGGCCATCGCGGTCAGGATCCAAGCCCGGGTCCTCGGCGACACCATCGCAGTCCTCGTCGATGCCGTTGCAGCTTTCTGCAGCGCCGGGATGAATCGCCGGGTCGGCGTCGTTGCAGTCCCCCGCGTTGCGCAAGTAGCCGTCGCCGTCGCAGTCACCCTCGAGACCGAAGAGCAGCGCGCTGCCAGCATCGACGCCTGCGGGTGAATCTTCGCCGGGGACGCCGGCCAGGACCTCGACCAGGCCGTCCCCGTCGAGATCCCCGGGCACGGCGACCTCAAGCCCCGCCGCCACGCGGGCTTCCGGATCCAGCAGCCGCGCCGCCACCGTGCAGTCGGCGCCGGAGAAGACGATGAGCTTCGCGATGTACTGCGTCGGCCCGACCTGCGCGCCGATCGGCTCTCCGGCCACGATTTCAGGGACATGGTCTCCGGTGATGTCCGGAAGTATCGCCACGCCTCCGAGCCTTCCCGCCGGGAACCCACCGACAGGTTGCTGGCAGCGCCGAAGCAGCGAACCATCCCTCCCGGAGAAGATGAGCGCCGCCGGACCGCTGAGCGGACCCGCCACGATGTCCACGAGGCCGTCGTCGTCGAAATCGGCGCCGGCGAGGTCGGCGCCGATGCTGGCGAAGTCGCGCCGCACGGGATCGATCATTTTCCGGACGAACGATCCGTCGGCGCCCGAGAACAATGAGACGCTCCCGCTCATCTCCCCGGCCGCCGTGTCGTCATAGATGGCGCCCGCCGCGATGTCCGCGATCCCATCCCCCGTGATGTCCGGCACCCCCAGGACGCTCGTGCCGAAGCCGTCCTGCGGCACCGGCGAAGGCTCCTGCAGACGGCGCACGACCGAGCAGTCACGGCCCGAGAAGACCAGGACGACCGTGCTCGATCCACCGGGTTCACCGGAGATGATCTCCGGAACACCGTCTCCGTCGATGTCGGGGAGGGAGGCCACCGACCTCCCGAGTAATCCGCCCACCGGGTTTGGATCCACGCATCGCCGCACGAACGAGCAGTCGGCGCCTGAGAAGACCCCCACCGCCCCGCGACTGGAGGAGTATCCCCAGATTCCGGCGGCGATGTCGGGAACACCGTCGCCGGTGACGTCCCCGACTCCGGTCACCGACATTCCGAGGCCTTCATTCGGGCTCGAGAAGGGGTCGATCAACCGGCACAGGGGCGACCGCGTCGCCCCCGAAAAGACCAGGACGCTTCCCGAGTTGGTGCGCCCCTGCGCATCGTCCCCCGACGCGCTCACGGCAAAGTCGGGAACCCCGTCCCCGGTCACGTCCCCGACCCCCGCCACGTCGTTGCCGAACTGGTCTTCGGGGCTCGCCTGGGGATCGGTGATCCGGCGCGCCGTCCCGTAGAGCGGATGCTCTTCGTCCGCCTGGCCGTCACAGTCGTCATCACTCGCATTGCACTGCTCCGGCGCGCCCGGATGAACCGATCGGCTGGCATCGTCGCAGTCGCATGGGGTCGTGTACCCGTCGCCGTCGACGTCGGGCCCCTCGTCCACCTGGCCATTGCAGTCGTCATCCCTGAGGTTGCAACGCTCGAGGGCCCCGGGGTGGATCAGCGGCTCCGAATCGTCGCAGTCACAGGGAATCGCCACGCCGTCGTGGTCGCCGTCGGCCCCTTCGTCCACCTGCCCGTCGCAGTCGTTGTCGAGACGATCGCAGATCTCGGCGGCGCCCGGGTAGATGCTGGCGTTGGCGTCGTTGCAGTCGTCGCAGACGCCGGCCGGATCGCCGTCGGCGCTTTCATCGGCCGCGCCGTCGCAATCGTTGTCCAGACCATCGCAGCCATCGAGGACCCCCGGATTCCGGGCAGGATCCTCGTCGTCGCAGTCGCCGCCGAACGGAGTGAACCCGTCCCCGTCGCAGTCGCTCTGCAGGGTGAAGAGGACGACGCTGCCGCTGTCCGGACGCCCCCCCATATCGTCGAGCGGGACGCCGGCGGCGATCTCCGGGACATGATCGTCGTTCAGGTCGCCGAGCAGGGCGATGTCGCGCGAGCCCAGCTGCTCCCCCGGAGAGGCGTTCCTGTCGACGAGCCTCCGGGAGACCGAGCAGTCTCCGGCGGAGAAAAGCGTAATGCTGCCCGTATCGCTCCCGGCCGGGCTGTCCCTTAAGGGAGAACCGGCCGCAATGTCGGCAACGCCGTCGCCCGACAGATCCCCCACGTACGCGACGGCCCGTCCGAGCGCGTCGTTCGCCGCGCCGGCGGGATCGACACAGACGCGCAGGCGGCTGCCCGTGGCTCCCGAATACACGAAAACGGCCCCCGGGCTCTGGGGCACGGCCGGACTCGAATAACCGGGTGCGCCGGCCGCGAAATCGGCGACACCGTCGCCGTCCACGTCCGGCAGACCGGTGAAAGAGGACCCGATGAAGGCGGGCTCGACCACCGTTCTGATCAAGGTTCGGGTGGCCCCAGAGTAAAGATAGGCTTTGGATTCACGAGGTCCCCCCACCGCAAAATCGGGGACGCCATCCTGGTTGATGTCGCCGAGCCCGGCCAGACTGGACCCGAAGTTGCCGAACTGCATGGGAACGGGGGCCTGCAGGCGTGCCAGGACCTGGAAGCCGGGGTTCGAGAGAACGATGACCTGGCCGATACCCAGGCCGTTCGAGAAGAGACTATCGAAGAGGGGATCGCCGATCAGGAGATCCGGGCGACCCTCTCCCGTGATGTCGCCGATGGTCACCATGGTCGACCCGAGCGCGTGGTGGCAGCCCAACCCGGGCGTGACGCAGTTAGGGAAGGTATCGAAGAATCTCCCGATGGGTGCGCAATCTGCCCCGGAGTAGAAGCCGATGGCGTCGTGATAGGGCACGGTGATCGAACTCCAGCCGGGCTCGCCCACGGCGAGGTCGGGGACCCCATCCCCCGTGACGTCGCCGACGCTGACAATCGATGCGGCGAAACTGGATCCCGCATCGGGATCGCTCATCCGGCACACCACGGATCGGTCGGCGCCGGAGAGGATCGACGCCTCGTTGGTGTGCCCCCCCACCGCCAGATCCGGGACGCCGTCTCCGGTCACATCCCCGATGGCAGCCACCGCGTATCCGAACCCATCTCCCGCTGTCGCTCCCGGGTCGGCCACCTTGGCGGAGTCCGCAATGCTCGGTGACGTCTCATCGGTGCGGCCATCGCAATTGTCGTCGACGTGATTGCAGGTTTCCGTAGCGTTGGGGTGGACCACCGGATCGCCGTCGTTGCAATCTCCGCACGCTACGGAGGCGGAGTCGCACTCCGGGGAGCAGGCGGCATATCCGTCCAGATCGTCATCCGGACAGATCACCGCCGTCGGACGCGAGGCCCAGGAGAGCGTGACGAGCATGACGGTCGCGCCCAGCAAGGCGACGAAGACGCTGGAAACGAAGGTGACTCTCAGGGCGGGAATGGTTCGCATCGGAGCCTCCGGAGGACGGCGGCGATCCGGTTAAGCACAGCGCCTCAGATCTCGTTTCTTGCGAGAAGCATACGACGTTCTCGTTCTGGGTCAACCAACAACCGCCGGGGGGACGCCCATGGGACGCCCATCAATTGACATCTCCCGCGTCGGCGGGCTACCATTCCGCGCTTCGGAATAGGCGCGCAGCGGCCTCGTTGGGCGATTAGCTCAGCGGGAGAGCACCTGCCTTACAAGCAGGGGGTCACTGGTTCGAATCCAGTATCGCCCACCATGGGCCCCCGGTTCCGAGACGAAGGGGCCCTGGGGTCCCACCCGAGTGCGGGGTCGTAGTTCAGCTGGTTAGAACGCCGGCCTGTCAAGCCGGAGGTCGCGGGTTCGAGCCCCGTCGACCCCGCCATCTTTCCTGCTTCACCACACGCTTCGCGAACTGGAAGACGTCCGGCCGGTTGTAGTGGCCGGTGACGTCGAGCGCCATGCTCTCCTCGGCGATCCGGCCGAGGTCGAGATCGGCGACGAGGATCTCCTCGCGGTCGAAGACCGGCCCCGCCAGGAGCGCACCGTCGGGCCCGATGATGCACGAGCCACCGGAGCACACCAGGCCGTCCGGGTTCTCGCGCACGCCGGGGGGCAGATCGAGGTCGGTGGGCAGGTCGCCCGCCCGGGTGATCAGCCCCGCGGCCAGGACGAAACAGCGCCCCTCGAAGGCGTAGTGGCGGCTCGCGACCTGGTACATGTCGCGCACCGTCGGCCAGCAGGCGACGTGGATCTCCTCGGCCGACTCGTGCATCGCCTGGCGCGCCAGGGGCATCCAGTGCTCCCAGCAGATGAGCGACCCGACGCGGCCGACAGGCGTCGCCACCGCCTCGAGGTCGCCTCCGTCCCCCGGGCCCCAGACCAGCCGCTCGGCGTGCGTCGGCACGAGCTTCCGGTGCCGCGACAGGATCGATCCATCCTGCCCGATGACCAGGTTCGTGTTGTACAGGGTGCCGTGCCCCGGCCCGCCGGCCACCCGCTCGTGGACGCCGATGACGAGGACGAGCCCGTGCTCGCGCGCCGCGGCCCCCAGGCGATCGGTCTCCGGACCGGGGATGATCGCGCTGTTCTCGACCAGGTGCGCGTATGCTTTCTTCGCCGGGGGATGGTCCCAGTAGGCCGATCCCGGGCAGAGGTCGAGCCAGGCGGGATAGCCCGGCAGCCAGGTTTCGCCGAAGGCCACGAGCCGGGCGCCGAGGCCGGCGGCCTCGCCGACCAGCCGGACTGCCTTGTCGACCGACTTCTCCAGATCGAGGAAAACAGGGGCCGCCTGGGCGATCGCGACCCGGGCTTTTCGTTCCGTCATGTGGTCTCTCTCTCCGCGCGTGGCTATCGGGACCGAGGGGGCCCGTCGATGATAGGCCAGCGGCGCCCCTTCTGTCGAAGGGGGGCGCGCGAAATCCGGCCCATCATATGAAATCTGGTTGAACTGTCCTGCTTTTGGTCGTATAAGTATCTGCGTCGAGGGGGTACCGTGAGTCTCTTCAAGGCCAATTCGAGCATGCTCCGCCGCGGCGCCGTTGCCGCGCGCGCCATGGTCTCCCCCGCGACCTGTTGCTGCTGTTGTTGTTGTCGGCCGACACGGCCGACCGGCGGCAGCGGGCCTGGAGGGTCCGATGAGTAACGAGGTGAAATAGAAGACCTTCCAGGAATCAGGAGAGAAACCCAACCCACTGCCACCGGCAGTGGGTTTTTTGTTTTCCGGCACTTTTTTCCGGGCCGCCCATGGGGCCCGCGACACGGGAGGGGTTGGTGGACGTGATTCAGACGGTCGCCGAGATAGACCCAGCCGAGCTGCAGCATCAATCGAGCGTATTCGAATCGAGGACCCCCCAGGACGTGGTCCGCTGGGGCGTCGAGAAGTTCCGCGGCGGCCTCACGCTGGCCTGCTCGTTCGGAGCGGAAGACGTCGTCCTGGTGGACATGGTCGCCCGGATCGATCCGTCGGTCACGGTCTTCTACCTGGACACCGACTACCTCTTTCCCGAGACGTTCGAGGTCAGGGACCGGATCGTCGCGCGCTACGGCATCCGCGCGGTGGCGGTGAAGCCGCTGCTGACCATCGACGAGCAGGCGGCCCATCACGGGCCGGACCTGTTCGCGCGGCAGCCCGACGTGTGCTGCAAGATCCGCAAGGTCGAGCCGCTGCGCCGCCACCTCGGCGGGTTCCAGGCCTGGATCACCGGCATCCGCCGCGACCAGGCGCCGACCCGGGCCAACGCGGGTCTGGTCGAGTGGGACAAGATGTTCAACCTCGTCAAGCTGAACCCCCTGGCGCGCTGGAAGTCCGAGGACGTCTGGGCGTACATCCGGACCCACGACGTGCCGTACAACGCGCTGCACGACCGGGACTACCCGTCCATCGGCTGCTATCCGTGCACCCGGCAGGTGAAGCCGGGCGAGGACCCGCGCGCGGGCCGCTGGGCGAATTTCTCGAAGAAGGAGTGCGGGCTGCACACGGAGACCGGTCCGGCCCAGTGACTCCGGGAGGCTGCGATGCCTATCGATGAAGCCGTCAGGACGCACGCTCCGGCGCGCCGTTTCGCGTCGGAGAAGGACCTCGAGGAGTTCGTCACGACCCTCGAAGCGTACGAGCGCGGGGAGATCGGCCCGGACGAGTTCCGGACCTTCCGCCTGACGCGCGGCATCTACGGCCAGAGGCAGGACGACGTCCAGATGATCCGCGTCAAGATCCCGCAGGGGATCCTGAGCGGGGACCAGCTGCGGGCGCTGGCGATCGTGGCGCGCGACTACTCGCGCGGCTTCGGGCACGTCACGACCCGGCAGAACCTCCAGTTCCACTTCGTCAAGATGGACGTCGTTCCGAAGGCGATGGAGGCCCTCGAGGCGGCCGGGCTGACGACGCGCGAGGCCTGCGGCAACACCGTGCGCAACATCACCGGCTGCCCGATGGCCGGCGTCTGCCAGGACGAGCCGTTCGACATCACCCCATACGGTGAGGCCCTCACCCGCTTCTTCCTGCGCAACCCGATCTGCCAGGCGCTGCCGCGCAAGTTCAAGATCGCGCTGTCCGGCTGCCCGACCGACTGCGCCCTGGGGGCGATGCACGACATCGGCATCATCGCGCGCACGCGCGAGACGGACGGCCGCCGCGAGATCGGCTTCAAGGTGGTCATCGGCGGCGGTCTGGCCGTGTCGCCGCAGAACGCCTGGGTGCTGCACGAGTTCCTGCCGCCCGAGAGGCTCCTGCCCGTGTGCGAGGCGGTGGTGCGCGTCTTCGATCGCACCGGCAACCGCAAGAACAAGGGGCAGGCCCGCATGAAGTACGCCATCCGCAAGCTCGGCTTCGAGGCGTTCCGGGCCGAGATCGACAAGGAGCTCGCGGCGCTTCCGGCCACGCGCGACCCCGAGGCCGGCCGCTACGTCCACGTCGAGGACTCCCGCCCGGACCGGCCCGGGACGCGGGCCGACCTGCACGACGTCATCACCCATTCCGGCACGCCCGCTTTCCGCGCCTGGGCGGCGAGCAACGCCCGGCCGCAGCGGCAGCGGGGCTATTCGATGGCCTTCGTGACCCTGCCGCGCGGCGACATCACGGCCGAGCAGCTCGAGGCGATCGCCGCGATCGCCGAGACCCGCGGCAGCGGCTCGGTCCGGACCGCGCAGGACCAGAACATCCTGCTGCGCTTCGTGAAGAGCGAGGAGCTGCCCGCGGTGTTCCGCGAGCTCGAGCGCATCGGGCTCGCGCTCGGCGAGGCCGGCCGCCTGCTCGATCCGACGTCGTGCCCCGGGGCCGAATCGTGCAAGATCGCCGTCACCGGCTCCCGCGAGCTGGCCCTCGCGGTCAAGGAGTCCCTGACCGCCGCGGCCGGGA
>DASYUH010000022.1 GCA_036001465.1 Candidatus Polarisedimenticolia bacterium | reverse complement strand
TGGCCCTCGTCGTCCTGGGCGGCTCCCACCGGCTGTTCAACGACGCCGACGCGGCGACTCACGTGGCGACCGGTCTCTGGATTCTCGACCACCGGGAGATCCCGCGCGTCGATCCGTTCTCGGGGACGCGGGCCGGCTCGGAGTGGTTCGCGCACGAATGGCTGGCGGACCTCGCTTCGGCGCTGGCCTGGCGCGCCGCCTCGTGGGCCGGCCTGCTCGCGGCGGCGGCGATCCTGATCGCCCTGGCGCACGTGCTGCTCTTTCGATTCCTGGTGCGGCGCGGCGACGACGTCGTGGCGGCCTTCGGCGCGGTGGTGGTGGCCGCGGCCACGGCGTCGTCGCACTGGCTGGCGCGCCCGCATCTCTTCACGGTCCTGTTCCTGGTGATGGTGACCCTCCTCCTCGAGGAGATCTGCGCCGGGACGCGGGGCCGCGGCGGCCTCGCCGTCCTGCCGCCGCTCCTGCTCCTGTGGGCCAACGTGCACGGCGGCTTCCTGGTCGCGTTCGTGGCGCTCGGCTGCTATGCCGCGGGCGCCCTCCTGACCTCCCGCGGGCGGTCGCTCCTCGTGCCGCTCCTCCTGGCCTCCGCCGCATCCCTCGCGTGCACCCTGGTCAACCCCTGGGGCTGGCGCCTGCCGCTGCACCTCCTCGGGTTTTTCGCCTCGAAGGGACCGGCCCTGCGGGCGACCACCGAGTTCGCGCCCGCCGCGTTCGACGACCGGGCCGGGGTGGCGCTCCTGATCTTCCTGGCGCTGTGCGCCGCCGGGATCGTCTGCGGCTATCTCGGGAGGTCGGTCCCCCACCCGGGCACGCTCCTGGCGCTGGGCGTGTCGGCGCTGATGGCCCTGCTTTCGATTCGCCACGTCGAGGTCCTGGTGGTCTTCGGGGCGCTGGTCATCTCCGGGGGCGCCTCGGCGATGCTGCGAGTCAAGGCGGACGCGCCGACGCGCGCCCTGCTGGAGATGCTGCGGGCGCGCGAGGTGCGCTGCGGAGGATGGCCCCTGCTCGCCGTCTTCGCGTGTGTCGCGGCCCTCGCCCTGTCGGGGGGGATGCCCGGGACCGGGTTCGACCCGGCGCAATTCCCGGTCGGCGCCGTGGCGGCCCTCAAGGCCTCGGGGACCGCCCCGGAGGGCCCCGTTTTCTCCGCGGACGTATGGGGGGGGTACCTGATCCTGGAATGGCCGCAGGCGCGCGTCTACGTGGACGGTCGCTGGGACATGTACGGCGACGCCTTCTTCATGCGCTACGCCGACATCTACCTGGCGCGCCCGGGCTGGCAGGAGGGGCTCCGGGAGGCGGGAGTGACCCTGGCGATCCTGCCGCGCGACGCCCCCCTGGCTGAGGCGATGCGGGGCAGCGTCGAGTGGGAGAGCCAGAGCGTGGATGGGCCCGCCGAGGTGTTCCGCGCTCGGACACACTCCTAGCAGGCGTCGCCGGTGCCGTTCCCGTCGCTGTCTTCCTGCCCGGGATTGAAGACGTCGGGGCAGTTGTCGCACACATCGCCCCGCCCGTCATGGTCACGGTCGGCCTGGCCCGGATTGGCGAGGCGCGGGCAGTTGTCGTCGATGTCGAGAACCGGGTCGGTGTCCGAGTTGCGCCCCTGCGCGGTGCAGGGGACCGCGATGGGACGCGGCTGGCCTGCGGAGGTGAGGCCGATGGTCCCCTCACCGCAGCCGTTGGTGCCCGCGATCAGGTAATAGAAGGTGGTGCCGCGCGGCGGGATCTCCGGTTCGTTGAACCCGTACGTCGTGATCTCGGCCAGCTTGCAGGAAATGTTGGTGAGATACGTCTGCGGGGACGAAATCGGCACCGACCCGCGGTAGACCTGGAACACGTTCGCCTGGGCGATCGGCGTGAAGGCGAACGACTCCGGCGGCGTCGACGAGGACGACTTGAGCGTGGGGCCGACCTCGCCGGGAATGGTGCTGTAGCTGTTGATCAAAGGCGCGCAGTCCGAGGCGTCCGGCACGAGGTCGTTGTCGTCGTCCGGATCGAGGCAGTCGAGGATCCCGTCGCCGTCCGTGTCGACGTTCGCGAAGCCCTCGTCGACGGTACCGTCGCAGTCGTCGTCGATGCCGTTGCAGACCTCGGTGCTCGGCGTCCCCGGGGTGCAGGTCTGCGGGACGCCGCCGATGCAGGCCGTGACCGTGCGGCTGCACGCGCCGACCCCGCAGGTCGTCGATCCGAGGTTCTCGTCGACGGCCCCGTCGCAGTCGTCGTCGAGGCCGTTGCAGACTTCGGTGCTCGGCGTCCCCGGGGTGCAGGTCTGCGGGACGCCGCCGACGCAGTTGTTGACCTGGCGCGCGCAGGCGCCCGTGCCGCAGGTGGTGATGCCCAGGGACTCGTCGATCAGCGAGTCGCAATCGTCGTCGATGGCGTTGCACAGCTCGAGGGCGCCCGGGTGGACCGACGGATCGAGGTCGTTGCAGTCCACGTCGAAGGGGAAGCCGTCATGGTCGGTGTCCTGGCAGGCGTCTCCCGAGCCGTCGGCGTCGGTGTCGGCCTGGTCCGGGTTGGCCCGGGTCGGGCAGTTGTCGCAGGCGTCGCCCACGCTGTCCCGGTCCCCGTCGGCCTGAACCGTATTGGCGGTGCGCGGGCAGTTGTCGTCCATGTCCCTCACCGTATCCCCGTCGGTGTCGACGGTCGTGTTGATGGAGCAGGGGGACGGGTTGGGGATCTCGCATGCGCCCGGAGGCGACACCAGGCCGAGGCACCCCTCCATGCAGACGTTGACGCCGCTGACCAGATAGTAGAACGCCGAGCCGCGCGGCGGGTTCGCCGCATCCTGGGACGCGAGGTCGGGGGAGCCGATCTCCAGGCAGACGTGGTTGTACGAGAAGGGCGTGCCGATGCCGAAGGTGCCCCGGTAGACGTTGAACACATACGCCTGGGGGATCTTGGCCCATGTCAGGACCGTCGGCGCCCCGGCGCCAAGGCGGAGCGTCGGGCCCACCGGTCCGGGCACGGACTGGACCGTGGCCAGGCACGGGGCGCAGTCGAGGGCGTTCGTCACGCCGTCGCCGTCACAGTCGGGCACCTGGAACTCGTAGGCGCCGAGGTCGACGGTGGCGATGCTGTCGTTGTTGCCGTCCTGGATCCTGGGCTGGCTGTCGAGGTCGAGGGCGGAGACTGGAACGCCGGCGGCCGGCAGGTTGGTGCCGGCGTCGACCATGGGGGAAGTCGCCTGCAGGCGGAAGTCCTCGGTGGCGTCGGTCGAGCTTCCCCAGTTGGCCAGGAGCTTGAAGGCCTGGGAGGCGGCCGGCAGGGCCGGGGTGAAGGTCAGGACGTTGGTGGAGGTGTTGACGGCAGTGATGGTGCGCGCCACGCCGTCGTTGTTGAACTCGAGGACCTGGTTGGCGAGATAGCGCGAGGCCATGAGGACGGCCACGGTGGTGGTGGAGCCGGCGGCGACGCTGACGTCGGCGAACAGGGGGGGATGGGTGAAGCGCGGGTCGAGGGCGGTGTTGTTGTTGACGCCGATGACCTGCGCCTCTACGAAGTCGCCGCCGATGTTGTCGAGGGTCGCGGGGACCTTCAGATTGTTCCAGAAATCGGTGTAGGTGATGATGGGGCTGGTGATGTGGCTGTGAAGGCCGGCGCTGTTGCCAGCCGGGGTGACGGTGTTGCCGGCGAAGAGGTTGTTGGAGATCAGGACCTGGGGGTTGCCGGACTGGGAGATGAGAGCATCGACGCAGGCGCCGCCGCCGTAGTTGGCGTAGGCGTAACCCGAGGGTGTGCTGGCGAGCGTGAGGCTGTTGCCGAAGATGGTGTTGTTGATGACGCGCGCGGTGGCCTGGTACAGATTGAGGCCGCCGCCGTACTGGCTGGAGGAGTTGCCGTAGACCAGGTTGTCCGCGACGGTGACGTTGCCGTAGACCATGAGGCCGCCCCCGCCGAAGGCGGAGCGATTGCCGAAGATGAGGTTGCGCGTGACCAGGGTTCCGGGAGAGCCGTCGACGCGAACGCCGCCCCCCTTGCCGACCTCTCCCTGGGCCACGTTGTCGGCGATGGTGTTGGCCTCGATGCGGGCGTGCGTGACGACGAGCCCGATGCCGTTCCCCTCGACGTGGACGCCGCCACCGACGCCGAGGGAGTCGTTGGAGCCGCCGCCGAGGGGGGGCGGGTTGGCGACGTTGCCGGTGATGACGTTGCCGATGATGATGGGGTCGCCGTAGCCGACATAGACGCCGGCGCCGACCCAGTTGGGCTCGGTGCCGGCCATGATATTGCCGGTGATGACGTTGTTGCTGACGACGGCGTCACCCAGGATGAACACGCCGCCCCCGGAGACGCGGGAGGAGGAGGTTCGCGCCTCGCCGACGCCGCCGGTGATGCGACAGTTGCGGATGGAGAAGTCGGTGCGCACCCGGCCGGTGAGACCCGCGGCGAGGATGACGGCGGACCGCCCGTCGCCGGTGGCGTTGATGGTGGTGTTGGTCGGGCTCTCGCAGATCACATGAATGTTGGGGAAGATGTAGATGTGCCCGGAATAGGTGCCGGCGGCGACCTGGATCGTGGCGCCACTGGCGGTGCCGGCGACGATGCGGGAGTCGGCGTCGTTGATGGCGTCGGTGATGGTCCGGAATGGGGCGGCCTGGCTGCCGCAGCCGGTGGTGCAGGTGCTGCCGTCGTCGACGTACAGGGTGACGGTACCGGCCGCCACGACGAGCCGCGCCACGAACAGAAGGGCCGCGAGCGCCGCAGTCCCCGTGAGCAACCGTGTGACGGGTCGGAGGAACCTGGCCGTGCCAGCCCGGACGATCCCCGTGGCGATGGGGACCCTTTCGTCCAGCTGGCCGTCCTCAGTGACCGTCACGCCCCTGCCGGGCGTCCTGGACACATCTCCCCCACACTGAACAGGATGCACGTCGTACTGGAGACTAGTATCCCTAATTACCGCGTTGAGCAAACTTGTCAACGGATTTCTTGAAGGTCGGGGTTGGGCATCACCGGGGAACCATGATCGCCATGAAAGGAAATGCACGCGGAAGGCTGAGGCCCGAACGGAGGGGAACCTCCGGGCGATCGGTCCGTCCTCCGGAGTGTTATCATAGGGGCTGCAAGGAGGGCCCCCTTGGCCAAGAACCCGAGCGCCTTTTCCGTCAACGAGAGGATTCAGCACGAGGACTACGGTCCGGGCACGATCACCGAGATCGGACCGTCCACCACCACGATCGAATTCGATCAGGCGGGTCGCCGGAAGTTCGTGAGCAGCATCGTCCGACTGCAGCGCAGCGACATCGCCGCGCCGGAGCGGCGCGCCAAGAAGGCGCCGGCCCGCAAGCGCACCGCCGGCGCGACGAAGTCCAAGAAGTAGGCCGAACCGGGCACCTCTCACCGTCCCCCCTCGACTCGTGCGCATCGAGAAGACCCATGCCCGCGGAGCGGCCATGGCGCTCGGCGCCGCCCTGCTGTTCGGGGCGAGCGCGCCGTTCTCCAAGCTCCTGCTTCGGGACACCGGTCCCATGACCCTCGCGGGCCTGCTCTACGTCGGCGCGGGGCTCGGGCTGGTCTCCCGCCTCCCCTGGCGGCGGGATCGCGCCGGCGGGACGCCGCGGGTCCTCGAGACGGCCCTCAAGAAGGCCGACCTGCCGCTGCTCATGGCCGCCATCCTGTGCGGGTCGATTCTCGGACCGTCCCTCATGATGCTGGGCCTCCAGAGATTGTCGGCGGTCACCGGGTCGCTCCTGCTGAACCTCGAGCCGCCGCTGACGATCCTGATCGCCGTCCTCTGGTTCCGCGAGCACATCGGCTGGCGCCAGGCGGTCGCGGCGGGGTTGATCGTCCTCGGTGAGGTGATCGTCGGCTACGGCGCGGGAGGGATGCGGACCGAGTGGGTGGGTGTCGTGGCGATCGCGCTCGCCTGCGCGGCGTGGGCGGTCGACACCAATCTGAACCAGCGGCTGTCGCTGCGCGACCCGGTCGCCCTCGGCGCCCTCAAGGGGCTGAGCGGCGGCATCCTGATGCTGCTCGTCGCCGGTCTCGCGGGGGAGCCGCTGCCGGGGGCGCGGCCGGCGGCCTGGGCGCTCCTCCTCGGCGTCGTGTCGTACGGCGCCAGCATCCTCCTGTTCTTCCGCGCCCTGCGCGAGCTCGGGGCGGCGCGCGTGGCCGCCTACTTCGCCACCGCGCCGTTCGCGGGCGCCCTGGTGTCGGCCCCGGTCCTCGGCGAGCGCCTCGGCGGCGCCGATCTCGCGGCAATGGCGATCATGGGCCTGGGGCTGGGGCTGATGCTGCGGGAAACACACGATCACGAGCACACGCACGAGGAGATGGAACACGATCACGCCCACGTGCACGACGAGCACCACCGGCACGACCACGACCCGGAGACGGCCGGCGCCGCGCGTCACGCCCACCCGCACCGGCACGCTCCCCTGACGCACTCCCACCCGCACGCGCCGGACCTGCACCACAGGCACCCGCACGACTAGGAGCCGGCCCGATACTTGGACAGGCTCCTAACCGCCGTCCTGCGAACCGCCCCGCCGCAGCACGCGCCCGGGGCGCGCGCCGGTCGCCTTCCCGTCGGCAAACACCAGGACGCCGTTGACCCAGACCTTGTCGATGCCCGCCGAGAGGGCGTGCGGCTCGGCGGGTGTGGCCCTGTCGATCACGGTCTTCGGGTCGAACAGGACGAGATCGGCGCGCAGGCCGGGCTTGATCAGGCCGCGATCGGTGAACCCCATGTTCGCCGCGGCCAGGGCCGAGGCCTTGCGCACCGCCTCCTCGATGGTCATCACCTTCCGGCCGCGCGCGTAGCGCCCCAGGATGCGCGGGAAACTGCCGAACCCGCGCGGGTGCGGCCCTTCCAGGTAGCCGTCGGTGCAGAAGTTCATCCAGCGCCAGGCCATCAGCCGCTCGACGTCCGGCTCCTGCATGCTCGTGCCGATCACGCTCTCGGCCCCGCGGCCGGTCTCTTTCCGCATGGCCTCCGACATCCGGATCAGGTCGATGAGGGTCGTCACCGGATCGCTCCGGCGCATCCTGGCGATGGCGGCGACGGTCTTCCCGGCGTAGGACGGCTCCGGGTCGAACTGGGTCAGCAGGAGCCCGTCCGGCCGGGAGATCTCCTTGAGCACGAGGGCCGCGGCCGCGCGATCCTCGAAGTCGCGCTCGGGGAAGAGCACGGTCAGCGTCGATTCCCAGTAGAGGTAGGGATACATGTCGCCCGTGATGTTCACGCCCTGGGCGCGGGCCCGCTCGAGGCGGGCGATCAGCTTGTCCGCCTGGCCCCACCACTTGAGCATCGCCAGCTTGGTGTGGGAGATCTGGACCGGCAGCCGCGCGACGCGGCCAATCTCGATGATCTCGTCGATAGCTTTCCAGAAGTACCGGTCCTCGCTGCGGATGTGGCTGATGTAGCGGCCGCCGTGCGCGGCGGCGACGCGGGCGAGCTCGATCACCTCCTCGGGCGCGGAGTAGATCCCCGGATCGTACTCCAGGCCCGAGGACAGGCCGATCGCCCCGGCGCGCATCTCCTTCTCGAGCAGCCGCTTCATCGAGCCGACCTCCGCGTCGGTGGCGTGCCGGCGGAAATCGTCCCCCATCACGCGCTCGCGCAGCGTCCCGTGGCCGGCGTAGGACGCCACGTTGACGGCCGCCGGGTGACGCTCGAGCCTCCGGAAGAACCGCGCCAGCGGAAAGTACGATCCGCCGTCCTGGCCGACGACCAGGGTGGTGATCCCCTGGCTGGTGACCGCCAGGGCGTCGCCGTGATCGAAGATCTGGTCGTCCCCGTGGCTGTGCGTGTCGATGAACCCCGGGGCCAGCGCCAGCCGCGCGCCATCCACGACGATGGCCCCCGGCGGCGGCGCCGCCTTGCCCACATCGACGATCCGGTCCCCTTCGATCCGGACGTTCGCCCTGCGCCCCCGGGAGCCGGTGCCGTCCATGACCGTCGCCCCCTTGATGACCGTGACGCGGGTCTCCACGGCGGGCGCGTCCCCGGAGGAGCCGGGTCCCGCCATGCCTGGCGAAGCAAGGAAGGAGACGAACAGCAGGACGAGGAGAACGGGACAACACCGGCGGACCAGTCGCATGATGTGATGGCTCCTCAGAGATCGGAAAGTTCCAGCTCGACGTCGGCGTTTTTCCAGGCCGCTTCGAAATCGCGCCGGGCGGTTTTGGCCTCCTGCCGTTTCTTCTGGGCCGCCAGGCTCTTCCACAGGCCGAACAGGGACCGGCCGTTGCGCGGGTTCTTCGCCAGGTCCTCGCGGAACACCTTCTCCGCCTCCTGGGGCTTGCCCGCCCGCAACAGCTCGGCGCCCAGGGACTCGCGCACCGGGTAGTACCAGACCGGCGGCTCGTCATAGTTCAGCCTCTCCTCGGCCGCCACCCCCTTTCTCCAGGCGGAGAGGGCGGCGGCGTGGTCCCCTTTGGCCGAGGCGATTCGTGCGTCGAGGACGGCCGCGGCGACCTCCAGCACGCCGGCGCTCGTGTTCAGGTTGAACAGGGCATCGGAAGGGACGCGCCCCCTGGCCTCGTCGAACTCCCTCCGATCGGCTTCCGCCTGCTTCACGTCCTTCAAGGCGGCGTGCGCCACGCCGCGCGCGAAGTGCCTCAGGGCGGCGGTCGTCGCGAAGAGCCTGTCGGGAGCGGGCTGGCGCAGGACGTCGTTCCAGCCTTGGAACCGCAGCGCCACATAGAGGGGCGCGGGCAGCATGAACTCGGCCATCGGCATGTCGGCGACGGCGTCCTTGAGGAACGCCGCGAGCCGAACGGCCCCGTCCCGCGCCGCGGCCGAGTTCCCCTCCATGCCTGCGGCCATGGCAAGAAAATGCAGGTTGTGGGCGTAGTACATGACCGGGTACATGCCGGTGATGTGCCTCGAGCGGATGTACGCCTCGTCGACCTCGGCGGCGACCCGGTTGCTTTTGACCGCACCGGCATAATCGCCGGTCCGCATGTAGACGTGCGCCGGCATGTGCACCAGGTGGCCGGCCCCGGGGACGAGCCGCTCCAGCCGCTTCGCGCTCGGGATCGCCCGCTCCGGGTGCGGCGAGGCCTCGACGGCGTGGATGTAGTAGTGGTTGGCCCCCGGATGCAGCGGGTCGCGCTTCAGAACCGACTCGAGGACCGAGACGATCTCCTCGGTCTCCTCGGCCGGGGTCCCGTCCTTGTTCCAGTGCTTCCAGGGGCGCAGGTCCATCAGGCTTTCGGCATAGAGCGTGGCGGCATCCAGGTCGTCGGGGTAGCGCCGCGACAGCTCGCCCATCGCCTTCGCGTAGGCGCGGTCGAGGACCGCGCGGTCGGCGGCCGGATCGAGCGAGTAGCGCGCGCCCAGCGCCCGGATGTAGGCCGCCTCCGGCTCGCTCGCCTGCGCGGACAGGGTCCTGGCCGTCTGGATCGCGTCGTACGCACGGGCGTTGCGCTCCGGGTCCAGGGACAGATTGATGTTCGGCCCGAGGGCCAGGGCGACGCCCCAGAAGGCCATGGCGCAGTCCGGATCCAGCCGCGCCGCTTCGAGAAAGGCGTGCTCCGCCTCGTCGTGATTGAAGCCGAAGACCAGGCGCAGCCCCTGGTCGAAGTACTGCTGCGCCTTGTCCGAACCCGTGGCGATGACGTGATGATGGGAGCCGAGATTGCCGAGCAGCGGCACCGTCGTGGCGGGTGGCGCCGCCACGGCGGGGGGCGGCCCCCCCGTCGCCGCCCCGTGCGCGCCGTGGGATGGCGCGCCGGTGGCGGCAGGCGTCAGCGCCCCGAGCAGCGCCGGGATGAGAAGCAGGCCCTTGTCCGTCATGCCTGGGCCGGGAATGCTAGCACGAGGAGGCCGTTGACAAGGGGCCTTGCCTCGGGGAAGATGCGCCGCGGTGGACATCCACACCCTCTGCGACATCCTGACGCGCCTCCAGTCCGGCCCCCGCAAGCCGGACCTGCTTCGCTACAAGTCGCAGGGCGCCTGGAAGGACATCTCGACCGACGAGTTCGCGACGACTGTGCGGTCGCTTCTGCGCGGTCTCGAATCGCTCGGCGTCCGCCGTGGCGATCGGGTCGCGATCCTGTCGGAGAACCGGCCGGAGTGGACGATCTTCGACCACGCGGCCCTGAACCTCGGAGCGGTGATCGTGCCCATCTATCCGACGCTCCTGACGGACCAGATCCGGTTCATCCTCGAGAACAGCCAGTCAGGGGTCCTGTTCGTCTCGACGGGGGCCCAGATGGCCAAGGTCCTCCCGGTCCTCGGATCCCTGCCTGTCCTGAAGCGCCTGGTGGTCCTCGATCCTCCCGCTCAGGGCCTGCCGCCCCAGGCCACATCGTGGTCCGCGCTGCGGCGCGACGGCGAGGCCCTCGACCGAGCCGACCCGGGCCGCTTCGATGCGGCCCGCGGGGCGGTCGGGCCCGGCGACCTGGCCAGCATCCTGTACACGTCCGGCACGACCGGCGCGCCCAAGGGCGTCATGCTCACGCACGCGAATTTCGCCTCGAACGTCAACGCCACGCTGGCGGTCATCCCGTTCACGTCGCAGGACGTGGCCCTGTCGCTCCTGCCTCTGACGCACGTCTTCGAGCGGATGGTCGAGTTCGTCTACCTGACGGCGGGGGCGACGATCGCCTACGCCGAGTCGATCGAGGCGGCGCCGCAGAACATCCCGGAGATCCGCCCGACGGTCGTGGCCGGCGTGCCGCGGATGTTCGAGAAGATCCACGCGCGCATCATGGCGGCGGTGCGCGCCTCGTCCCCGGCGCGCCGCCTGATCTTCGGCCTGGCGCTCAAGGTCGGGAGGGCCCGGGCTCGCGCCCGGCTGGACGGGCGCACCGCGCCGCTGCCGATCCGCCTTCTCCATCCCGTCACCGATCGTCTGGTGTTCGCGAAGGTGCGGGAGAAGCTGGGGGGACGGCTGCGGTTCTTCGTCTCCGGCAGCGCGCCCCTGGCGGTCGAGATCGCGGAGTTCTTCCACGCCGCCGGCATCCGCATTCTCGAGGGATACGGCCTGACCGAGACCTCCCCGGTCGTCGCGGTCAACACCCTCGACCGGGCGCGCCTCGGCACCGTCGGCCCGATCGTCCCGGGAGTCGAGGTGACGATCGCCCCGGACGGCGAGATCCTGGTGCGCGGCCCGAACGTCATGAAGGGGTACTTCCGGAACGAGGAGGCGACCGCCGAGGCGATCCGGGACGGCTGGTTCGCGACGGGCGACATCGGCCTGCTGGACGACAGCGGCTTCCTGAGAATCACCGATCGCAAGAAGGAGGTCCTGAAGACATCGGGCGGCAAGATGGTGGCCCCGCAGCCGCTGGAAAACCTGCTCAAGACCGATCCCTTCATCACCCAGGCCGTGCTGATCGGCGATCGGCGCCGTTTCATCTCGGCGCTCATCGTCCCCAACCCGGAACTCCTGGAATCCTATGCGCTGCGCAAGCAGATCCCCCTGACGCGAGTCGAGGACCTCATCCGGCATCCCCAGGTGATCGACCTGTTCCGCCGCCGCGTCGAGGCGAAGATGGCGGGGCTGCCGTCCTACGAGACGGTCAAGAAATTCCGCCTGTTGCCGAAGGACCTGACGCAGGATGCGGGGGAGCTGACCCCGACCCTCAAGGTCAAGCGGCGCGTCATCGAACAGAAATTCGCCGACCTGATCGAGTCGATGTACGCGGAATAGCGACCTTGGCGCCACTAGGGTGGGGAGCCGTCTTCCCCCGGCCCCGCCTCGAGCTCCTCGATGGTCCTGGGCCAGTCGTCCCGGAGCAGCCGGGACAGGGCGCGGTCGGCCAGGATCCTCCCCTCCGTCTGGCAGCGCGGGCAGTAGTTGCACTCGTTGTCGGCGTAGACGATGCGCTGGATGGGGGTGCGGCATTGCGGGCACGGCTTGCCGAACCGCCCATGGACCGCCATCCCGTCGCGGAACGCGGTCACCTTTCCGGGGAACCCCGGGCCGCGCTCGCGCCGGAGCCGATCGGTCCACTCGGAAAGGACGCCGCGGCAGGCGTCGAACAGCCGCGCCGTCTCGTCGTCCTTCATGCGCCGCGTGAGCCGCATCGGCGACAGGCGGGCCCGATGGAGGATCTCGTCCGAGTAGGCGTTTCCGATGCCGCTGAACAGCCGCGGATCGGTGAGCGCCCGCTTGAGCGTGTGGCTCTCGGCGCCAAGTCCCGCGCGGAAGGCCTGGAGATCCGCGTCCAGGATCTCGAGTCCGCCGCGCCCGAAGGACCGCAACGGGCCCTCGCCCTGAACGACGTGGAGCGAAGCGCGCTTCTTCGGGCCGGCCTCGGTGAGAAGCAGCGTCCCGGCGTCGAAATCGAAGGCCGCCAGGCCGATCCGGCCGGGGATCTTCGCGCCGGCCGCTTTCCAGTGCAGCCGCCCCGCGATCATCAGGTGGAGGACGAGGAACAGGCCCCCGTCGAGCTCCACGGCGATCCGCTTGCCGATGCGGCGCAGCCCGACGACGGTGCGCCCCTCGGCACGCCGCAGAGGCGGATCGACGCTGCGCAGGAGGAACGGGCTCCTGAGCCGCACCGCCAGAAGCCGGCGACCGAGGGTCCGCTCGCGCAGGGCCTCGACGTAGACCACGACATCGGGCAGCTCGGGCATGTCAGTCGCCGAGGATGGCGTCGAGGTCGAAGACCGAACCGAGGCGCGGCTCGAACGTGCGGCACCCGAGCTCCTTCTCGATGCGCCGCGCCAGCGCGGCGGCCGCCGGCGGCTCGCCGTGCGTCACGAAGACGGCGCGCGGCTTCGCCCCGCCCGATCGCAGGAAGCGGAGCAGCTCGTCGCTGTCGCCGTGGCCCGACAGCCCGTGCAGCGCCAGGATGCGGGCGCGGGACCGCACCTGGGCGCCGTGCAGCTTCACCTCCGGGGCGCCGTCGAGGAGGGCGCGCCCGCGCGTGCCGGCCGCCTGGTAGCCGACCAGAAGCACCAGGTTCCCGTCGTCCGGCAGCAGCCGCGCCAGATGGTGGAGCACGCGGCCGCCGGTGAGCATGCCGCTGGCCGAGATGATGATGCGCGGGCCGGGGAGGTCGTTGAGCCCCTTCGACTCCTCCACCGTGCGGTGGAAGCGCAGTCCCTCGGGATTGAGACGGCTCGTCCCGCCCGCCAGAACGCCCTGGTCGAGGCTCCGATCGCGCAGGTGCGTCGCGTAGATGCGCGTCGCGTCGACCGCCATCGGGCTGTCGAGGTCGATCGGCACGTGCGGCAGGGTGCCCGCCTTCATCATGTCGCCGAGAAGGAGGATGGCCTGCTGGGCCCTTCCGACCGCGAACGCCGGGATGAGGACGGTGCCATGCCGTTCGAGGGTCGGGAGGAGCGCCGACCGCAGCTGCTCCTGGAGCGGCTCACGGCTGTGCTGCCGGTCGCCGTAAGTCGATTCCATGACCAGGACGTCGCAGGGGGGCGGCGGCGCCGGGTCGGGGTGGAGCGGCATGTCGTAGCCGCCGACGTCGCCGCTGAAGAGCACCGTCCGCGTCCGGCCGCTCCGCTCGACGGTCATTTCCACCATGGCGGATCCCAGGATGTGCCCGGCGTTGTGGAGGCGGGCGCGGACGCCTTTCCCCAGGTCGATCCAGGAGCCGTAGCCGGCGAAGACCAGGCGCCCGAGGGCCGCCTCGGCGTCCCGGGCGGTGAACAGCGGCAGGGCAGGGGCGTGCCGGGTGAAGCCCTTCCGATTGGCGTACTCGGCGTCTTCTTCCTGAAGATGAGCCGCGTCCAGGAGGAGAAGGCGGGCGAGCTCCCCCGTGCCGCGCGTGCAGTGCACCGTGCCGCGGAATCCGTCGCGCACCAGGCGCGGCAGGTATCCGGAGTGATCGATGTGCGCGTGCGTCAGGACGGCGTGGTCGACGCGGTCGGGCCGGAACGAGGGCCTCGTCCAGTTGAGCTCGCGCAGCTCCTTCAGTCCCTGGAACATCCCGGCATCGACCAGGACGCTCGTCTCCTCCGAAGTCAGAAGATGCCGGGAGCCGGTCACCGTGCCGGCCGCGCCGTGAAAGCCCAGCTGCAGCGTCATCGCGTCTCGTCCCTCACGCCGAATACCCGGACACACTCCCGGGAAGAATACCCGAGAAGAGGGAACGAAGGCACAGGCGGCGACGTATGATGCAGCGCCGTGGGAAGGAGGTGATCGTGCGTCGTCCCAGATTCCGTTCGCGAGGCTTGTTTCCCGGGGCCGTCCTGGCGTCGGTGCTTCTCGGCGCAGCGGTCGTGCCGGCCCCGGGCGTGCAGGCGGCGGCTGCCGAGCCCGCGACCGGGCAACCAGTGGCCGCCACGTCAGGGGATGGCCACGACACCCTGGCCGCGTCCGCCGTTGATCCGAAGGCCGCGACCGAAGCCTGGCTGGCCAGCGTGCCGCCGGAGAAGCGGGAGCGCTCCGACGCCTACTTCGAGGGGGGCTACTGGATCGCCCTGTGGGACTTTCTGTATGCCGCCGCGGTTTTCTGGATCCTCCTCGCGACCGGGGCGTCCTCCTGGATGCGGGACCGGGCGGAGAGCCTCGGCCGCGTCCGCTGGATGCAGGCGGGGCTCTACTGGACGCAGTTTCTCGTGACCTGGACCGTCCTGCAGTTCCCGCTGTCCGTCTACGAGGGGTTCGTCCGCGAGCACGCCTACGGCCTGTCCAACCAGACGTTCGGACCCTGGCTGGGAGATTTCGGCAAGGTCCTGCTCGTGAACGTCGTGCTCGGGGCCCTCATCTTCCCGGTCCTGTACGCGGTGCTGCGGAGGGTGCGCGCCTGGTGGGTCTGGGGATCCCTCGTGGCCGTGGCCTTCGCGATGTTCGTCCAGCTGGTGGCCCCGGTCTTCATCCTTCCGCTGTTCAACACCTTCACCAAGCTCGAGGACCCGGCCATCAAGGGGCCCATCCTGAGCCTCGCCCGCGCCAACGGCATCGCGGTGAACGACGTCTTCGTCTTCGACGCATCGCGGCAGACCACCCGCATCAGCGCCAACGTCTCCGGTTTCATGGGGACCGAGCGCATCTCGCTCAACGACAACCTGCTCAAGCGCTGCACCCTGCCCGAGATCCAGGCGGTGATGGGACACGAGATGGGCCATTACGTCCTGCACCACAACTACGAGGGCGCCGTCTTCAACGCCCTGGTCATCATCCTGGGAGCCGTCTTCCTGAAAGTCTCGTTCGACGGCATGCTGCGCCGCTTCGGGGCCCGATGGAAGGTGGGCGGCATAGGCGACCTGGCGGGCATGCCCCTGGTGCTGCTCCTGTTTCTCACCTACCTGTTCGCCATCAGCCCGGTGATCAACTCGTTCACCCGCACCCTCGAGGCCGAGGCGGACCTGTTCGGCCTGAACGCCTCGCGCCAGCCGGACGGCGCCGCGGAGGTGGCGCTGAAGCTAGGGGAGTACCGCAAGCTGGCTCCCGGGCCTCTGGAAGAGATCCTCTTCTTCGATCACCCGAGCGGCCGCAGCCGCATCGACATGGCGATGCGCTACAAGGCCGAGAACCCCGCAGCAAATTGATAGAATGTCGGCGCCATCCGGTTCCCGGGTGCGCGTTGAGGCCCATCGCATGAAGCCGCGAACGAACCGAAGCCTGTCGGCACGGGGCCGGGACGATCTGCGCTTCAGGCAGGCGATGGGGCTCGCGCTGATGGCGGCCGACACCGTCCTCGTCCTGGGGAGGGGACAGGAGGCGCAGGCGCGGGAGTGGGCGGCACGGGGAGAGGCCGCGCGGGCGCGCGGGCCGAAGCGGTCGAGCAAGCCGGGGCCGTCGCCCGAGCCGAAGCGGTCGTCCGACAAGAAGTGGGTCGGCCTCGCCTACCGCCTCGAGGACCGGCTGCGCAGGCTCGGGCTCGAGCCGCCGAAGGAGGATGCCTGGCTGCACGGCAGCCTGAACGTTCTCGACTACCGCTGCCGGGTCCTGTCGGCCTTCATCGAAGGCCTGGCGGAATGGCCGGCCCGGCCGGGGGAGTGGGAGCAGCTCGGAAACGTCGTGGCGCGGATGTGGGCGATGGCGCACACGATGCGCGCATCGCTCCGCGATCTCGAGCCGGCCCTCGAGAGGCTCCTCACCGCCATCTGCAGTGTGCAGAGCCCGGGCCGGCATCTCCGGCAGGCGGCGCGGTCGCAGTCGACGCGGCCGCACACGACGCGGACTCGGAAGCTCCGCGCGTGAGCCGGGTGCGGATCGCCGTGATGCCGGGGCCGGGCAGGCCCGTGGAGCTGCGCGAGGCGGACGAGCCCGACCTCGAGCCGGGATCGGCGCTTCTGAGGGTGCATCTGAGCGAGGTCTGCGGCACCGACGTGGCCCTGCGCGAGGGGCGTCTCACGGGGGTGCCGTACCCGATCATTCCGGGGCACGTCAGCGTCGGCGTCCTGGAGAAAATCCGGGGGACGATCGGGGACATCGACGACCGACCGTTCCGGGAGGGGGATCGGGCCACGTTCCTCGACGTGCACCGGACCTGCCATGCCTGCTGGTACTGCCTGGTGGCGAAGGCCACGACCCGCTGCCCGAAACGCAGGGTCTACGGGATCACCTACGGCCTCGCCGACGGCCTGACCGGCGGGTGGGCCGAGGCCATGGTCCTGAAGCCCGGCACGCGCCTCCTCCGCCTCGACGGAGCGGACCCGGAGAGGCTGATGGCGGGGGGCTGCTCTCTGCCGACGGCGATCCACGCGGTCGAGCGCGGGGAGGTGGCGATCGGGGACACGGTGCTGGTCCTCGGCAGCGGCCCGGTCGGGCTGTCCGCCGTCGCCGTGGCGCGGCTGCGCGGCGCGGCCGCCGTCCTGTGCCAGGGCGCGCCGGCGGCGCGCCTGGAAGCGGCCGGGGCCGCCGGAGCCGCCGCGACCTGCGACATCGAAACGCACGACGAGCGGGGGCGCATCGAGTGGGTGCTCGAGCGCACCTCGGGCCGGGGCGCCGACGTGACCATCGAGGCGACCGGATCCCCCGGGGCGGTCGTCCAGGCCATGCGCGCGACGCGCGACGGCGGCCGCGTCGTGATCGCCGGGCAATACACCGATCACGGCGAGACGGCGTTCAATCCGCACGCCGACCTCAACCGCCGGCACCTCGACGTGCGCGGCCTGTGGGGATCCGACTTCTCTCATTTTAACCGGGCGGTGCGGCTCATCGCCGACCCCGAGCGATCCCGCCCCTGGGGAAGGATCCCGATTGCGCGATACGGGCTGGCGCAGGCCGGCCGGGCCCTGGACGACGTGGCTTCGAGAAGCGTCGTCAAGGCGCTCATCGATCCCGGCGTCCTCGACGGCGCATGAGCTTCATCCGGCGGTCGCTCGACAGAATCCTCTTCTCGAAAAGGGCCTTCGACCTGTTCCAGAGGATCGGGGTCCACGTCACCCCCAATCATTTTTACAGCCCCGTGCCCGACACGCGGGAGCTCGATCGCCGCGCCGGCCTGTGGGACAAGGAATCCGACATGCCCGGCGTCGACCTGCGCCCGGCGGCGCAGCTCGAATGGCTGCGGCGCGTCGTGTCCCCCCTGAGGCACGAGTGCAGCTTCCCGCTCGACCCCACCGGCGTACCGCACGAGTATTTCGTCCGGAATGGGGCCTTCGGCCTGATCTCGGCGGCCGTCTTGCACTGCATGGTCCGCCATTTCTCCCCCCGGACCCTGATCGAGATCGGCTCCGGCAACTCGACCTACGTGTCGGCCAGGGCGGTGCTGATGAACCAGGCGGAGGGGAAACCCGGCCGGCTCCTCGCGGTCGAGCCCCACCCCGGCGAGGTGTTGCGCCGTGGGTTCCCCGGCCTCACGCGCCTCATCCCCGAGAAGGTGCAGGACCTGGGACGGGACCTGTTCACCGGGCTTCAGGCGGGGGACATCCTGTTCATCGACTCCAGCCATGTGGTCCGGATGGAGAACGACGTCCTGTTCCTGTACCTGGACGTGCTGCCGCGGCTCGCGAAGGGGGTCGTCGTCCACATCCATGACATCTTCCTGCCCCGCCACTATCCGCGGCGCTGGGTCGTCGAGGGCCGGAGATTCTGGACCGAGCAGTACCTCCTGCAGGCGTTCCTGACATGGAACCCCTGCTTCGAAGTGCTGTGGAGCGGGTGCCTCATGCAGCTCAGGCATCCCGAGGTTCTGCGGAGCGTATTCCCTCTGCCGGAGGGGCTGTCGGCGGAGGAAGGATACGCGTCCAGCAGCTTCTGGATGAGAAGGGTCGGGTAGGGACATTCCGCAGAACCACGAGACGGGGCGGGAAGCCGGGGACGGCGGGGGCGTCCTGATCCGGCGGGCCCTCGTCATCGTGGCCGTCCTGCTGGCCGCCGCCGTTCGGATCCGCCTCCTCGACGTGCCCCTCGAGCGCGACGAAGGGGAGTTCGCCTATGCCGGGCAGCTGATCCTCGAGGGGGTCCCGCCCTACCGACTGGCCTACAACATGAAGCTGCCCGGGACCTACGCGGCCTACGCCCTGATCATGGGGGTCTTCGGGCAGACGCCGCGCGGCATCCGTCTCGGGCTCCTCCTGGCCAACCTGGCGACGGCCGCGGTCCTGTTCTGTCTCGGGAGGCGGCTGTTCGACGCGCGGACGGGGGCACTCGCCTCCGCGGCGTTCGCGATCCTGTCCCTGAGCCAGGGGGTGTACGGCGTGTTCGCTCACGCCACGCACTTTGTCGTGCTGTTCGCCCTGGGCGGGGCCCTCCTGTTGCTGCGGGCCACCGGGGTGGGTGGGCGCGCCGGCCCGGACCTTGAGGACGCGCCGAGATGGGGGACGCTCGCGGCGGCCGGGAGTCTTCTGGGCCTGGCCTTCATGATGAAGCAGCACGGGATCTTCTTCGTGGCGTTCGGACCGGTGTGGCTCGCCTGGGAGCTGGCGCGCCGGGGCCTTCCGCGGCGGCGGATCGCGGCGCGCTGCGCCGTGCTGCTCGGCGCGGCGGCGCTGCCGTTTCTTCTGACCTGCGCGCTCCTCTGGTCGGCGGGGGTGTTCCGGGAGTTCTGGTTCTGGACCTTCGACTATGCGCGGGCGTACGTGTCCGAGGTCCCGCTTTCGGCCGGAGTGTCCATCTTCGCGGAAACGATCCGGGCGGTGGCGAGCCCCACCCTTCCCCTCTGGGCGCTCGCCGCCGCCGGCCTGGCCGCGCCGATCCGGGACGGCGTGGCGCGGGCCCGCTTCCCCTTCACCGCGGGCCTCGCGCTCGCCTCGTTCGCGGCGATCTGCCCCGGCTTCTATTTTCGCCCGCACTATTTCGTCCTTCTTCTGCCGGCGATAGCACTCCTGGCCGCGATCGCCGTGGCGGCTGCGGGACGGGGGCTGCGGACGTGGATGCCTGCGGATCAGGGGGCCTCCGCAGGCCGTCTCCCGGAGGTCCTTCCCCCCCTGGTTTTTCTCGCCTTTCTCGCCTATCCAATCGTCCTGGAGCGGGAGTTCCTTTTCTCGATGACTCCGCAGGAGGCGTCGAGACGGACGTACGGGCCGAACCCG
Organism: Candidatus Polarisedimenticolia bacterium; assembly: GCA_036001465.1. Classification (NCBI taxonomy): domain Bacteria; kingdom Pseudomonadati; phylum Acidobacteriota; class Candidatus Polarisedimenticolia; species Candidatus Polarisedimenticolia bacterium. Next base: position 107,265 of record DASYUH010000022.1, on the reverse strand, counting down.
TTTCCGGAGGCCGTCGAGATCGCCAAGCGCATCGCGGCCGACACGACCCCGGAAGACCGCATCGCCGTGCTCGGATCGGAGCCGGAGATCTTCTTCTACGCGCACCGACGATCGGCGACCGGCCACATCTACATGTACGGGCTGATGGAGAGCCAGCCGCACGCGCGCCGGATGCAGCAGGAGGCGATCAGGCAGCTCGAGGCCGCGGCGCCGAAGTACCTCGTGTTCGTCAACGTGCCGCAGTCCTGGCTGGCCCGTCCCGATTCCGACACCTCGATCCTCGACTGGTCGCGGGAATGGATCGTCGGGCATTACGAGATCGCCGGCGTCGCGGACATCGTTTCGGACGAGCAGACGACCTACGCGTGGGGCAGGGAGGCGATCGACTACAAGCCGCAATCGCCGTTCGTCGTCTACCTCTTCAAGCGCGTGTGAGGATCAGGACTCGCGAGGCGAGCCGCGGACGAGCTGGACCGCCTCGCGGGCGGCGTCGTAGCCGGCGCGCGTCGCCAGCTCGAAGCTCGGCATGCCGTTGCGATCGGAATGGGCGAAGGTGATCCGGTCGAGCGGACGCGTCAGGTTCCGGCGCAGGTCGCCGGTGAGAAAGCCGGGAAACGGGATCACCATGTGGTGGCCCCAGGCGTACACGTCCATTCGCGTGACGTCGGAGGAGATGCCGGGGACGGCCGCCTCGAGGTCGTCGGCCAGGAGGTCGGCCCAGTGGGACCACGGCTCGGTCACCAGGTCGGCGCGCGTCGCCCGGTCCGCCAGCGGGGCCCACAGGCAGAGGACGTTGGGTCGATCGGGATCCCCCTTGCGCCAGCGATCGGAGTTGTAGTCGGCGACCAGGAATCCCTGCATCAACCGCCCGCGGGCGGAGTTGAACCAGGCGATCGGCGCCCCCTTCAGCCTCGGCGTCCTCCGGACGGACGCCGCGCCCATCAGCAGCGCACCATAGCGGTATTCGAGATACTCCTTCCGGCCCGCGGCGGCCAGCTCCGGCACCATCCGTCCCGTGATGTGCTTCGGGCAGGCGATCACGACGCAGCGGGCGCGACGCACGGTGAAGCGCTCCGTGAGCGGATCGATGAGGGTGACCCGCGCCTCCTGCCCGTGGTTCTCGACGCGCACCGCCATGGCGCCCGTGTGGATCTGATCCAGGCCGGCCCGCGCGGCCAGCCGCGCCGCCAGCCACGCATTGCCACCCGGAAGGGTGATGTCCTCCCCCCCCTGGCCCAGGCTGTTGAACGACAGGAAGCCGTACGCCGAGACCTCCCCAGCCGATCCGCCGATGTCGCTGCTGCTCCAGTCCTCGACCTCGGCGAGAGTGCGGGGACCCCAGCCCTTGCGCCGCGCATACTCCAGCATCGTGATCCCGTCGAGCTCGAGGATCTCGGGGTCGCGGCTGCCGTCCTCCACCGGCATCGCGAAGGCCGGGCGTCCGTCCCGCCCCCGCCTCTCCGCCCAGGTCTTCATCTCCGTGTAGAACTCGACCAGGTCCTGCCGGTCCCTGGGAGAGAGGGGCAGGCGCGCGTACGAAGCGGCGGGGTCCTCGCCGATGACCCCCCCGGAGTACCACGTGCCGTCGATGAGAACGTTCGATTCCGGCCCTTTGCCGACGAGCGCCGGATCGATCTTCGGCGTCCCGTCACCGGCGATCCGCTTGATCACTCCGAGGTCCTGGAAGAGGCGCGTCATGAACGCGTCCTTCGGCCGCACGACGGACCAGGTGGCGCAGGTGTAGTCGGTGCCGTTGGCGTGCTCCTTGCGCGCATTGCCCCCGATGTAGCCTTCCTTCTCGTACAGCACGACGTCGGAGAGGCCGCCGCGCTGCAGCTCCCAGGCCGCCATGAGCCCGGAGACGCCGCCCCCCAGGACGATGGCGTCGTGCAGCGGACCCTCGGGGGCCAGAGAGCCGGGAATCTCGAGCGTGCCGTCGCGCAGACGGTGGGCGATGCCGTATGACTCCTCGATCAGCTCTCCGTCGAAGCGTCGGGCCGCCGGGGCGCCCGCGGTCCCCGAGCCGGCCAGGAGCCCCGCGAGGGAAAAGCGCGACACCAGCCCCGCCGCCAGAGTGGCCTTCAGGCCGCCGCCCACGAACAGGCGCCGCGTGAGAGCGGTGGCGCCCGGTCCGGTTTTCCGGCTCATGCCTGAACCCTCACGCCGCAACCCGGTGCGGCCCTAAAACTTCACCTCCGGGGCCTTCTGCGCATCCGGGGCGGCCTCGAAGTACTCCCGCTCGTGGAAGCCGAACATCCGTGCGAAAAAGACCGCGGGATAACGCTTGATCGACGTGTTGAACAGGCGCACCGCGTCGTTGTAGCGCATGCGCTCCGTGGCGATGCGGTTCTCGGTGCCGGCCAGCTCGTCCTGCAACCGGACGAAGTTCTCGTTCGCTTTCAGGTTCGGGTAGTTCTCGGCGATCGCCAGGAGCCTTCCGAGCGCGGAGGTCAGGCCGGCGTTGGCGGCCGCCGCCTCCCTGGGAGAGGCCGCGCCGGCCAGCCGGCCGCGCGCCTCCGCGAGGCTTTCGAAGATCTCCTTCTCGTGCGACGCGTACCCCTTCACCGTCTCGACCAGGTTCGGGATCAGGTCGGCGCGGCGCTGCAGCACGTTCTGCACCTGGGCCCAGGCGCCGGTGACCTGCTCGTCCTGCGCCACCAGGCGATTGTAGAGACCGGCGGCGAGCATCCCGCCTGCCGCCAGGACCAGAAGAATGATGCCGCCGACGATCAGACATCCGGCGAGCCCCTTGTTCATGGTGTGCCGCCTCCCGTGTCGAGGCGGTCCACATGGTGGGCCGCCCGCATCAGCTGGTGATGATAGCGCGCAAAGACAGCCTTCGGGTCCGCCGCCGCGTTCTCGCCGCGCCGCTGGCGGGCCACCTCCTCGAACGGCGCGCGGTCGAGCCCGGCGGCCTCGCAGAATGCGGCCACCACGTCGGCGCTCGAGGCCGGGACCTCGCGCCCCATGAGATGCAGGCCGCCGCGGAACAGCGCGGCGAACGCCGGATACGATCCCGCGAGCAGACGCCAGAGCCCGCGGGTGCTGTCGTGGCAGAGCAGATACCCTTCGCGCAGGCGCATCAGCTTTTCCTTGATCTCGCGCTCGCATTGCAGGCGCAGGCAGTCCCGGCGGATGGTGACACCGGCGAACGGGTCGTCGCCGAGCAAGACGAGCCGGGTCGAGCGGATCTCGAGGAACTCGATCGGGAAGGAGTCGGCCGAGGCTGCGATGAGGTCCGGCGAGAACAGGCGCGGCACCGGATTCCCCCGGCGCATGAAGCACCTCACCCCCGGAGCCAGGGCTTCGAGCGTGGCCGGGTCGAGCGGATCGACGACGACGATCAGATTCAGGTCGCTCGCCTTGTGGATGAAGTCCCCGCGCGCCGCCGAGCCGTACAGGACGACGCTCTTCAGACGCGGCCCCGCCGCTTCCGAGAGATTGCGGACCAAGTCCTTCAGGATCGGGTCGTCCTCGATGCGCGCGCCGTTCATGATCGCGTCCTGCTCATGGAGTCCCAGGATCTCTAGCGCCCCGCCCCCCCACCGCCGAATCCCCCGCCCCCGAACCCGCCGAAGCCGCCCCCCCCTCCGCCACCGAAACCCCCGCCGCCGAATCCGCCCAGGCCGCCGAACCCTCCGCCGCCAAAGCCGCCACCGTACCACATCCCGCGGCGGCGGCGGCCAAGGCCCAGGGGAATCCCGAGGAGACTGCGCCCCACGAAGATCAAACCGATGACGAGGAGAAACAGCAGACCGGGCCAGGGAAAGCCGCGGATGCGATCCGGTCGCGCGGACGGGCGAATGCCCCCGATCGTCACGCCGTACTCGGCGGCGCAGGCGGCCACGAGGGCCGCGCTCGTTTCCTCCAGAGCGAGCGAGAAATTGCGCGTGCGCAGCGGCGAGACGGCGTAGCGGTCCAGGATCGACCCGACCCGGCCGTCGGGGAGAAACCCCTCGACGCCGTAACCGGTCGCGACGAAGATGTGCGGCTCCTCCGTCGTCACGGCGACGACGAGGCCACGGTCCTCCCCCTTCTTCCCGGCCCCCCACTCGCTGCCGACCCGCACCGCGAAATCGGACAGCGTCTCGTCCTCCAGGCGCGCCACGGTGATGACGACGATCACCACGCGGGTCTTCTGGAAGAGCTCGGCGTGTCGGCGCTCCATCCTGGTCACGCTCGCGGGATCGAGCACGCCCGCGAGATCGTGCACCGACCGATCGCCGTGGGGTGGGAGGGCAAGCCGCGCCCAGGCATCCGCGGACGCTGCCAGAAGCACCAGCCCCGCGAGGGCGGCACGCCCCCCCGCGTTGAATCGCCGATGCCACATGCGACTTCGGAGCATTCCCGCATCATAGCGTCAACCGGGCATCGGCGGGTGCGCCCGGGTGACGCGTGGCACGCGAAACGATTCCCCGGGAGGACATGTTGCTCTGTGAGCGGGACGCGCGCGCCTCGATTCGCGCACGATCACACCTCACTGACTCCACAGAACTTAGGCCGCTCTCACCGGCGCCGTGGCACGGTGTGGCATCGCTCTTGCTCAGGGTGACGGTCGTGCCGGGCCCGGCGAAAAGGACGGTGCCGGCGATGTGGAACAGGGCGGAAAGGAGGACACGATGAGTCGTCATCTGGCAATAGCTTTCACGTATCTCGCGACCATCGCCATTCTTTCAGGGGGCTGTTCGAACGCGCCGTACCAGTCGGGCGCGAACCATGGCGGTGACGCGGCGCCGGAGAAGAAGAGCCTCGGAGATTCCATCGGCGACGCCACGCTCACCGCCTCGGTGAAGCTGAGCCTGGCCTTCGGGCGAGGCGTCCGGGGATCCGATATCTCGGTCCACACGGATCATCGAGTCGTGATTCTCTCCGGAAAGGTCGGCTCCGAAGCCGAGCGCCAGCTCGCAGGCCGAATTGCCGGCGGGACCGAAGGCGTCCAGGACGTCGTGAACCTCCTCGAGGTCCGCGGCTAAACCCCCACCCAGGCCGCAGAGAAGTGCGCGTCCATTCAGGCGGCGGAGCGTGTGTCCGCCGGCAGAAGGAGACACCATGAATCTCGACATCGTCCCCGTGAAGAGCGAGAGGAAACAGCTCGTCGAGGAACAGATCCTGCTGCGTTTCAGCCTGTTCGACATCGAAAAGGAGCGCCCGGCGCCCGATCTCGGGCCGCTCCGGTTCCTGCTGTTCGGCCCGCTGGGCAGGAAGCAGAAGCAGGGCTGGGCCGATCAGATCGAGGAGAACCTCTACGAGGTGGCCTTCAGGACGCCCGCCCCCGGGTGCAGCTATCTCTTCTTCGCCTGCCCGAAGTCGGGCGTCTGGTACGCGCAATTGCCGCACCTCATCCTGCAGGCCACCGAGGAGGAGATCACGGTCCACCGGAAGGCCGCCGAAGCGATGGACCAGGACCACGTGTGCTGAGACGAGTCAGTCCAGCCGGAGCGTCGAAACGTCGACGGTCGGGCGGGGGAGCTTCATGTCGAGAGATTGCAGCGTGTCCACGATGATCTCCGACACGGCGAGATTGCGGAACCACTTCCGGTTCGCCGGGATCACGAACCACGGGGCCCACGCCTGGTTGCATCGACTGAGGGCCGCCTCGTAGGCCTTCTGATACTCGTCCCAGAGCTTCCGATCCTCGAAATCCGAAGGGGCGATCTTCCAGCGCTTGCGGGGATTCTCGATCCTCTCCTCCAGACGGCGCCGCTGCTCCTCCTTGCTGATGTGCAGCATGAACTTGAGGATGACGACGTCGTTCCCTGCCAGCGACTTCTCGAAGGCGTTGATCTGGTCGTAGCGCGTCTCCCAGACCGACCTGGGGACCAGCTTGCGGACGCGGGCGACCAGGACATCCTCGTAGTGCGACCGATTGAAGATCCCGATGTCTCCCCGGGCCGGCACCTGCTTGTGAATGCGCCACAGAAACTCGTGCTCGCGCTCCTCCTCGGTCGGCGCCTTGAACGACGTGACGACGCATCCCTGGGGATTGAGGCCGCCCATCACGTGGCGAATCGTCCCGTCCTTGCCGCCCGCGTCCATGGCCTGCAGGACGATGAGAAGCGCGCGCCGGTTCTCCGCGTAGAGAAGGTACTGGAGCTTCCGCAGGCGGGAGATGTTCTTCGAGAGGGCCTTCTCGGCGGCCTGCTTGTCCTTGAAGCCGTCCGTGTCGTCGGGGTCGATGCGGGACAGGCGGACCCTGGTCCCGGGCTCGAGGCGGAACCTCTTGCGCAGGTTCACCGCGGGGCCGGCCTCACGGTCCCCTGGAACGCGGAGAGCTTTTTCTCCGGAGAGCTCCAGGCTGTGTGGACGCGACCCTTCTCGAAGTCCACGACCTGGGACACCACCGAGCCGTCCTGCTCCTGCCACCAGAAGAAGCTGACGCCGGGGCGGATCGCCGCGAAGCCATACTCCTCCTCGGCCTTCAAGCCGGCCTGCGGCCCCTTGACCTGCTCCCAGGTCAGGCGGCTGTCGGAGAGATAGTGGACGCGGATGACCATCTCGCCATAATCGAACAGGAACGACTGGCCGGTCTTCTCCATATGGGCAGGTCCCGCCGGTGCCGCCGCCTGGCCCGCGAATCCGGCGCCCGCCGCCGCCCCACAGAGCGCGGCGATCAGGATCAAGCGCCTGCCCCGGATCGGAAGCCCGCCCGCGGCTCGGATCACGGCACGTCCTGAAGCAGGGGGGAGTTGAAGATTGAAGCAGGGGAGATCACGCGCTCGTCGAGCGGCACCTTGTCGCCATATCGCTCGGCGAGCATCGCCTTGACCACGGGACTGGTGAAATCGAACGAGACGAGCGGCAGCAGAAGCCCGAGCCGGACTCCCAGCCCGCGCTCATAGGCCTTCCACACCAGCTCGGAGCAGTAGACGCGATCGTCGGTCCACTCGAAGTAGGGATCGTAGGGTCTGCCGGTGAGCCCCGTGGCCGCCTTCAGAAGCGCCGCGGGGGCCTTCGGGTCCGCGAGGACAGAGGCATCGCGCAGGCGCTTGACGACGAACCGGGCCCCTTCGCCGCGGGCGATCCACTCCCGCAGCGGCGTGAACCGGACGCTTGGGCTCACGGCCTCGAAGACGAACGGCCGGCCGTCCCTGAAAAGGACCAGCCCCATGTGGCTGTACGGGGAGTGCGTCGCCAGCTGGATGGCCTTGCTCTGCGCGGACTGGGACGTTTGAAAGATGATGTCGCCGTCGCGGACCCGCCCCTCCACCTTGCGTCCGCAGAAGGGCGCCAGTAGCGCGATTGCGACGACAAGCGCGCCGGCGCCCGGACACAGGTCTGCCCGGCGGCGACGCTCAGGGTACTTGGGGTGAATACTCCGCACCATGATGGTGACGCCTCGAAGGAAACAATCTAACATGTTCAGCGCCTGGGACGGTCGATCCCGCGATTGAAGGAATGACACAGCACATGAGCGGTTTCGTTCAGGATCTTCGCTATGCCGCGCGCACGCTGGCGCGGCGTCCGGGGTTCACGGCCGTGGTGATCGTGGTGCTGGCGCTGGGGATCGGCGCCAATGCGGCGGTCTTCAGCGTGGTCGACGCGGTCCTCCTGCGGCCGCTTCCCTTCCCCGAGCCCGAGCGGCTGGTCGAGGTCCACCTCGCGACGACCGAAGGGGACCCGCGCGGGCCCGTGTCGGAGGTCGACTTCGAGGACTGGCGGGAGTCGAGCCACGTCTTCCAGGACATCGCCCTGGTCAACACCATCTCGCGCGGCCTGACCCTGACCGGAGGGGCCGAGCCGGAGCAGCTGCCGACCGCGTACGTGCACCCGGCGTTCTTCGGCACACTCGGTGTCCCGCCGGCGCTGGGCCGCGCGTTCCGGCTGGACGAGAACGAGTCCGGCCGGAATCGCGTGGCCGTCCTCAGCCATAGGCTGTGGCTGCGGGACTTCGGCGGCGACGCGTCGATCGCGGGCCGCACCGTGACGCTGGACGGGCAGTCGTTCACCGTCGCGGGCGTCATGCCCGCGTCGTTCAGGTTCCCCGATGCGACAATCGATGTCTGGGCTCCCGAGTCGCTCATCGACGCCGCGCGCGCTCCCCGCCGCCGCGACAACCGGTTTCAGCGGGTCATCGCGCGGCTCGATCGCGGCGTGACGCTCGAATCGGCCCATGCCGAGATGGGGACCATTGCAGCGCGCCTCGCGGCGGAGTACCCCAACACCAACGCGGGCCGCGTGCGCGTGACCCTCGTGCCGCTGCGCGACGCCCTGGTCGGCGAATCGGTCCGCTCCGCCATCCTGATCCTGCTCGGAGCGGTGGTCTTCGTTCTCCTGATCGCCTGCGCCAACGTGGGCAATCTGCTGTTCGAGCGGGCCGTGGCCCGACGGCACGAGATCGCGGTCCGTCTCGCGCTGGGGGCCGGAAGGGCCCGGATCGTGCGGCAGATGCTCGCCGAGAGCGCGGTGCTGGCGGGTGCTGGGGGGGCTCTGGGGCTTCTGGCCGGGGCTTGGAGCATCGAGGTGCTCCTCGGCCTGGCGCGCCATGTCCTGCCGGCGCAGAACGACGTCGTCGTGGACGGGCGGGTCCTGGGATTCACGTTCCTCGTGTCCCTCCCGGCGGCGCTGGTGTTCGGCGCCGTCCCGGCGATCGGTTTGTTGCGCACCGCGCCGCAGCTCATGCTGCGCGAGGATTCCCGGAACGCGACGGCCGGCCCTGGCAGCCGGCGGCTGCGGGCGGTGCTCGTAGTGGCGGAGACGGCGCTTGCCCTCGTGCTGGTCGTGAGCGCCATCCTCATGGTCAAGAGCTTCGCCAGGCTGCGGCGAGTCGATCCCGGATTCGATGCGGGCGGCGTCCTGGCGGTGTCCATGAACGCGTCCACGACCCGCTACCCGGGGAGGCCCCAGTTCCTGGCGTATTACCGCGCGATCCTCGACCGCGTCCGGCAGATCCCCGGCGTCGAGGCCGCCGGATCGACCCGGAACCTCCCTCTCCTGGGGGCCGCCGAGCAGTGGGCCGTGACGGTGGACGATCATCCGGCCGTCCCGGTAGGAACCGAGCCGGTCGTGCCGGTGCACCAGATCAGTCCCGGATATTTCAGCGCGATGCGCATCCCCCTTCTTCAGGGACGCGACTTCATGGCGGACGATCGGGAGAGCACCCCCGGCGTGGCGATCGTCAGCCAATCGTTCGCCCGCCGGTTCTGGCCGGCGCAAGGCGCGGTCGGCCGCATCCTGCGCTCAGGCGATCAACAGTTTTCGGTGGTCGGCGTCTGCGGGGACGTGCGCCAGACGCGGCTGGACGCGGAAGGGGAGCGCGCGATCTACCTGCCCCAGGAGCAGAGCCCCCGCCGCGGCTTCACGCTGATCCTTCGCGCGCGCGGCGACCCGCTCGCTCTGGCGCCCGCCGTGCGCGCGGAAATCCGGGCCATCGATCCGGAGCATCCGATCCTCCGCGTCGCCGCGATGAAGGAGGTTCTCGGAGAATCCGTCTCCCAGCCTCGACTGCTGTCGGCCCTGCTTGCGGTATTCGGAGGGCTCGCGCTGTGCCTGGCGATGGTCGGCGTGTACGGCGTGATCTCGTACGACGTGGCGCTGCGAACGCGTGAGTTCGGCGTCCGAATGGCCCTGGGCGCGCGGCCCCGGAACGTACTGGCCATCGTGTTGCGGGAGGGGGCTGGGCTTGCCCTCGCGGGTGTGGCGATCGGCACGGTCGCCGCCCTGGCGCTGACGCAGCTCCTCTCAGCCCATCTGTACCGGGTCGGCGCCTCCGATGCGACCACGTTCGTCGCGGTCGCCCTGCTGATGCTCGGCACAGGCCTCGTGGCCGCCTACCTGCCCGCCCTGCGGGCGACGCGCGTCGATCCTCTCGCGGCCCTCCGCCACGAGTGAGCCGGCGCGATGCCCGCGCACTTTTCTTCGGGATCGAAGCTCCCGGCCTCACGGGTCCACCCCGTGACGCCGTCGCTGTTCTGAATCTGAATCCACCACTCCATCTCCAGCGTTCGTTTCAGCTCCCCCCAGCAGAATCGCTCGACCTCACACCGCGATCCGCCCGAGCCGCCCCAGGGACTGAACCCGAGGTCCTGCTCCGTGAACCGCCCGCCGAACCAGACCTTGAACGTCCCTTCGCCCAGGTAGGTGTAGACCCAGAGGGTGTCGCCCGGAACGAACGCGCCGTATTTCTTCTTGACCGTGAATTCCCCCGCCACGGTGTGGACCTCTCCCGTCGAGGCCAGAACCTCGGAGCCGGGCCGGCATTTCGCGACGACTTTCGAGGCCTTGCCCGGCAGGGCATGGAGCTCCGTATCCTTCAGGACCTTCCAGGTTCCATACGTGCAGCCTTCGCCGGGGCACGCCCCCTTGTCCACGTATATCGCGGGGTGACGCGGCTCCTCGGCGCCGGCACGGGGCGCGGCGGCAACGGCGATCGAAAGGGTGGAGATGAGAAGCATGCGATCCGGCATGAGACTCACGGGTGCGGCGGCTTGCGCGGGCGGCTCCCCCGGCTTTCGATGCCCCGCATGAAATTGTCCTCAGGTTGCGTCGATGGCCCGAAAAAATCGATCGCGATCGTGAGATCGACGTCGACGGGCTGTCCCTTTTCCTTGCCTGGCAGGTACTTCCACTGACTGATCGCCGCGAGCGCTTCCTCCTCGAGACCGCAGGCTCCCCCGGCGGGCCTCACCACGCGGATTTTCCCGACCGAGCCGTCGCGAAATACGCGTGCCCGAACGATCAGCGCTCCCTTCGGTTTCTTCGCCATGACCTTGGGCGGAAATTTGATGGGTACCCGGGACTCCGGAATGATCTCAGGAGGGGAGATGTCCTTGGCCGAGCTACCCGGCCCGGCGGGCCCGGGAGCCTGATCGATGTCGAGCCTCGCCGGAGGCAGTGTTTCCAGGCTGTAGAGGGCCAGCACCCGGCGGAAGCGATCGAAGTCCTCCGGCGCGAAGCGATAGACTTTCCTTCGCCTCCCTTCGCCGTAGCCGGCCTCCACGTCGGACGCAGATGCGATGCGCCGCAGCACCTCCTCGTGCCCGGGGAGGTCCACCTCGGCGGTCGAGTGACATCCTCCGAGGTCGAGCCTCGGCTTGCCGGCCTCGCTCAGGTCGAGGGTGGTCGGGCTGCCATCGATGGCCATCTCGAGGATTCCCATGTTCCAATCGGAGACATCGCGCATGGCGACTCGCAGCAGAAGTCGTTTCGTCCCGGAGTCATGGCGGGTCGCGATTGGACAGATATCGATGGCGGGAGGGGGCCAGCGGTCGGACCAGGGGAAGTACGTGGTCAGCCTGGCCGCCTTCTGGTACTCGGTGTCGATCCCCTCGAGCGGATCCGCCGCATCCGCGGGGGGTTCAGCGCTCAGGCGACCCGGTACGAGGAGAGCGCTCAGTGCCGCCCCGGCGATCCATGGCAGGAATCGTCCCCGCATTGTCCCTCCCTCGGCCAACGGCCGGCTCAACCCGCCACCGCGCGCAGGAACGAGCCGTACGCGTCGAGATAGCGGTCCACGTCGGCCGTGCCGGACGGCACCGCCATCGTCGGGCCCGCGCCCGGAAGCGCCTCCCAGACGCCGCGGTTCGCCATCCAGATCCTTTGGGTGCCCGTGAGCAAAGTGTCGCGGAGCGCCAGGGCCTGCTGGCCGGTCTGCGGCTCCGGCCCGTACCAGTGGCCTGAACGGGGGCCGAAGCGCTGCGCGGTCCACGGGAGGCGGGCGTCCCGGATGGCGGTGTCGATCCCCTCGGCGAGGCGGGCCCCGAGCGAGGCGGTGTGCTCGTAAGCGGCCGGGGTGAGCACCTGCTTCAGCGCGGCGCGCGAGGCGGCCATCGAGAGCGGGTTGCCGAACAGCGTGCCGCCGGTGGCGGCGAACCCCTTGCGCTTGATGTCGATCTCGGCGGCGAGGGGCTCGATCAGGCCGTAGGCGCCGAGAGGCACTCCCCCGGCGATCGACTTGCCGATCGTGACGATATCGGGCTCGAGGTGGAACCAGCCGGTCGCGCCGCCGGGCCCGACGACGTGCGTGTGGGTCTCGTCGATGGCGAGGACCGTTCCGGTCTCGCGCGTCAGGGCGCGCAGCGCCTCGTGCCAGCCCGGCCGGGGCATCAGGAGATGGACGTTGTTGGTGAGCGCCGGCTCCGTGAGGACGATGGCGACGTCCCGCGGCTCGAGCGCCCGCCGCAGGCCGTCGGTGTCGTTGAACTGGGCGATCCGGACCTTGCCGGAGGTCGCCTTGACCAGCCCCCGCTGGGCCGGCACGAGCCGGCCATCCTGCAGGTCGATCAGCCCCTCGTCGAAATGCCCGTGGTAGTGGCCGTCGAACAGGAGCGCGACCTCACGTCCGGTCGCGGCGCGCGCCACCCGGATCGCCTCGACGTTCGCCTGGCTCGCGGACAGGGTGAACTGCCAGAAGGGGACCGGGTAGCGGCCGGCCAGCTCCTCCGCGACCTCGACCGCCTCCGGGCTCGGCAGAAGGAACTGCGTCCCCGCCCGGGCGCGCAGCGCGACCGCGTCGACGATCGCGGGATGGGCGTACCCGCAGAACATCGACATGTCGGCCACGTTGACGTCGAGGTAGCGGTGCCCGTCGACGTCGGTGAAGGCGGCCCCTTCGCCGCGATCGACGTAGACCGGGACCTCGTTGTCCGTCGCCATCCAGACCATGGGGACGCCGTTCGGCATGCACGCCCGGGCGCGCTCGATCAGGGCCATCGTGCGCGGACGCGCGTCGACGAGCTTTTTCAGCTCCTGGTCGCGGACCCTGGCGACTTTCGCGGGATCGACTCCGGGCGCGGGCATGATCGAGGCCTCGAGACACCATTCTACACTTCGGAGCGCGAGCCTCTCGCGTCCGCTAGGTCGTCTCGTAGTAGAACACGCCCGCTGATACCTCCTCGACGATGGTGTATTTCCGGCCGTCTGGCCATTGCGCGCCGACACGCGGTCGCACCGCGGCGGGGCGTGGGAAGAGCAGCCCCGACTCGTTGTCGCCGATGCCGACCCCGACCAGCCGCAGACCGGACGGGTCGCGGATGAGAGCCGACAGGCCGATGTCCCGCATCTGCCGGGTGAGGTCACGGAGCTTCGACTCGGGTATTCCTATGTTACGGGCGTAGGCCACGAGGCTGGGCCATGCCTTCCAGTCTCCCGACGGCACGAAGCCCATGACGGGGCTCGGGATCGCCTCGCGAGCGTGGCCGTCCATATAGAAGACATCGTTGATCCGGAACTCGTCTCCGGGCGCCCAGATGGCGACGAGGCGCGCCTTCGGCAAGGCCTCGAATTCCTTCTTGAGCGCCTTCACGGCAGGGAGCTGCCGGACGAGATGATCGCGGCGATTGCCGGGACATGCCGGCCCGCAGAAAAAGTACGCCGTCACCTCGTCAGCCGGGACGCCGCACGCCCCGGCGACGGCGCCCAGGTAGAACCCGCGGGTCTGATCCGCCTCGGCGGGGGACTTCGCCTTCCTGATCTCGAGACCGAGCGGTCCGTAGGGGAAGGCCCGATAGGGCCAGATGCCCGGCTTTTCGCGAACCACCGCGCAGGCTTCCCTGACATGGGGGATCAGGTGGTCGAACTCGGCTCCTCCTGGAGGGACCGGACCACCCAGCTGCATCCCGGACAGGCCGCGAATCAGGGACGCAAGGGACAGCACGCTGAGCAGGCCGACTCGCCACTTCCGCCGCATCTCGTACCGAATCCTAAGCCAGGTCGGTCCGGGAGGCAGACTCCGCCGCCGGTGGGTCGATGCGGCGTTTATCCGCGCCAAACGCTCCGGCCCTCGTGGCGTCCATACACTCTTATGGACTGGGAGCCATCGGGGTGCTGCACGCGGCCCTGAGCCCGGAACACGAGGTCGCGGAACCCCCCCTCCTCGGACTCCGACGTGATCTCTGGGAGATCACCCGATTGGGACGGGCTGCCGCATGCCGCCATCGCCACGATGAATGCTGCCGTACCCACGAAGCGCAGCCCGGCTTTCCGCATGCGATCCTTCAGGGGGGGCAGGCGCGACCGGCCTGCTCCTACTCCGTAGCCAGCGCCTGCCGGCGCTCGCGATGGTATTCGGACAGCCTGGCGTTGGCCGTGGCGATGGTCTGCGCCTCGTCGGCGATTCTGCCGAGATGTCCTCCCGGAACGGCGACGTACATCTCGTCCTCGCCCACATCGGTGTAGATGCGGTTTCCGGTGCACCCGGCGCTGGCGACGACACCGGAGGTGAGGGCGGCGGGGAGCGCCATGCACGTGGGACGGCCGAACAGCGGGGCCGGCGCCCCGACACCGGCACGCAAGGCCGCTTCCTGAAGGAGCATCACGCGGCCGGGCCGGCCCGAGAAGATCACCACGTCCGGGTCGAGCGGTGTGTCCCCGAGGGGCGCGTAGATCACGACACCGGGCGGCTCGGAAAGCTGGGGGATCCAGGGAACCTCCTTCATCTTGATGTAGCCGAGCTCGACCATGAAGGAGAGGACCTGGTCGAGCTCCTGGGCGCGGTCCTGCGGGAGCGGGAGATTGTGGGTGTAGCTGCCGATCGGACAGTTGTAATGGTCGCTCGGGACGGTGTAGAAGGTCCGTCCCTCTGCGGCGATCCGCCAGAAGCTGCATCCCGAAGGCTCCGTCCCGGTGAACTTCTCCACGCCTGCGGGGGCGGTCTTGCGGAACGCAACCGCCACCGGTCGGCGCTGCAGGCCGAGGATTTCGGAGAACTGCCGATCCATTTTGCGAAAATCCGTCATCGCAGTTCCCCTTCAGGAGCGACGACTTGGTTTCGATGATCTCGTGACAGGTCCTTTGCCCTGTCCGAGCGCCTCCGTTGGCGGGGAATATACCGCGAGAGGGAGCGCCTCGCAAGCGGAGAGCCAGGGCCTGTAGCCAGGGCCCGCCGGGCCGCGGCTGCCCTGAAGGGACCGCGTCACTCCGTGTACACGTGCAGGCTCGCGGCGGCCTTCTTGTTCTCGAACGTGCGCACGAGGCCGTCGGGAGAGCACGAAGACGTCCATCAGACCACGGCGACTTTCACGCAGTTGATGGGCGGGAGCGAGTCGAACAGGCAGTCCCACTTCTCGCCGCCGTCCCGCCCGATCCAGAGCTGCCCCGTCGTGGTCCCAAGGTAGAGAGCCGGGGACTTGAGATAGTCGACGTCCATCGCGTCGCGCAGAATGGTGAAGTAGCTGTCCTTCTTCGGCAGGCCGCGCGCGAGGCGCTTCCACGAGCCGCCGCCATCCTCGGTGCGCCAGATCGCCGGGGCGCCATCCGGGCAGGTGCGCGTCATCGGCACGAGCGGCGCGACGTAGGCCGTGTCGGCGTCATGCGGATGCACGACCATGGGGAAGCCGAAATCGGAGGGGAGCCCCTTGGCGATCGACCGCCAGGTGCGGCCGTGGTCGTCGCTGCGCAGGACGCCGATGCCCGGGCGGCGCCCGCCGGGCCCGTCCCATTCGGCCCAGCCCCCGTGGTTCTGAATATAGAGCCGTCCGGGAGCGTCCGGGTGGCCGACGATCTTGTGGACGCACTGGCCGAATTCAGGATAGGGATCCGGCGTGAAGCCGGCGCCGATGCCCTGGTTGGACGCCTTGAACGTCCGGCCGCCGTCTTCGCTCAGGTAGTGCCCGCCGGTGGAGATGCCGAGGTGGACCCGGTTCCCGTCGCGCAGGATGGTGTGCATGCAGAGCCCGCCGTTCCCGGGCTGCCACTTCCGCGCATGCTCGTGGTTGCTGATGCCCGGGACCATCTCCCAGGAGTCTCCGCCGTCGCCGCTGCGGAAGAGCGAAGCCGGCTCGACGCCGCACCACAGGTCGTTCTTGCCGTCGCCCGCTTCGAGGGACCAGATGTTGATGAGCGCCCGGCCGTCGTCCTTCGGGAAGGCGGGGGCCGACTTCGTCTCCTTGAACGATTTCCCGAGATCCGTCGAGCGCAGGACCTTCATGCCGAAGAAGGCGTTGCAGCTCGAGGCGTAGAGAGTCGGCTTTCCGCGGGCGTCGATCAAGGTCGCGTAGACCGCCACGCCCTGTCCGAAGGGCCCGCGCAGCGCGAAGCTGCGCCGGGTGTTCGACGCCTGGGCCACGAAGACACCCTTCTTGGTCCCGATGCTGAGAATGACTCGTTCCGGCATGGTCAGCCTCCTGAGACTGCGGGAAGAATGGTGAGGACGTCTCCGGGTGCCAGCGCGGTATCGAGCCCATCCCGGTCGCGCACGTGAGACGTGTTCACGAACAGATTGACGTGCCGGCGCACCTTGCCGGTCTCGTCGCAGATGTTGATGTACAGCGACGGATGGCTCCGCTCGAGCTCCTCGAGGGCGGCGCGAACGGTGGGGGCCGACAGGGATATCTCCGAGACGCGTCCGCAGTAGACGCGCAACGGCGGCGGCACGTAGACGGTGATGCTCATAAAGAGAGGGGATCCTAACACCGTTGGGGGCGGACGGAAACCCGGGTCGGGTCGCGTCGTCTGTCTCAGCCCGGCGCGTTCCCGTCCCGATGCGCAGGGGCAAGAGGCTCCAGCCGGATGCCGTGGCCCTCGAGGGTGACGGGAGTCCGCGTGATCACGAGCGACCTCGAGAAACGGCGTGGCTAGACCGAGACGCGCTGAATGAACTCGCAGGTCATCGTCACCGTTTCCATCAGTTCCTCCGTCGAGCCCGCTTTGAAGGTCCCGATCTCGAGCTTCGAGGGCCAGGCATTCTCGAGGTAGTACCGGGCGACCGGCTTGTTGTCGGCGTCGTACATGATCAACGAGCAGCTCTTTCGAGCGGCCGCCACATCTCCGAGGATGACCAGCTCGTGCCACGCTGCCATCGAGAGGTCTCGATTCAGGGGTCGGCGCAGAACGACGGCGAACGACTTGGTGCCGCGCTCGAGCAGCGGCCCGTCATCCGAGGTCACCAGCTCGATCGAAGACGCGATTCCCTGCAGCTCCGAAAATGAGGCAATTTGGACTCCGTCGATGCTGATGCCGAACCGGGCCGCGGTGATCGCGTCCTGTCTCGTGGCGGCATCCACACGGTCCGGAAGGGATATCGCCGAGGCATTCACCGCCAGCATCACAAGCATCGCGCATGCCATTCCAACCCTCTCCAATCGCATGACCATCCCCCTTGTCTATCGGTTCGATTCAGTCGGACGAACGTGTTGGGCCCCAAGCCCTGCGGACTCAAGGTACGCCGGCTTTTCCGGGATGCAAGAGCCAATCACCCGGAACGCGCAACTCCCGCTACGGGCCGGGTGAACCGCCGCCCAATCGCAGGAACCGTGCGGCGTTGTTGTACATGACGTCCCGCTTCTGCTCTCGGGACAGGAAGCTGGCCGACTCGACGGCGTCGATGGCCGCGCCGATTGCCTCGGGCCAGCGCATCTGGTCGGTTCCGAACATCAAACGCTTCCCGAAACCCTGGGCGAGCATCTCCTTGAGGAAGGCGTGGAACTCCGGAATGCTCTTCGGGCCACCGATCCAGTTGATGACCGCCACGTCCATGTAGACTTGCGGGTACATCTGCAAGAGGGCGATCGTCTCCCTCCTCCAAGGTTCACCGCCATGCATGATGTAGATGCGGAGCTTCGGGTGCCTGACCAGCAGGTCTTCCAGAAGGAGCGGATTCCCGAGCGCGACCCGAAACTTGGGGCAGCACTCATAGGGGGTCCCGGGGAAACTCGTGCCCGTATGGATTCCCACCGGGATATCAAGTTCCTCCGCGAGCCTGAAATACGGATCCAGCGCCGGGTCGCTCGGTGACAGGCCGGCATACTGTGCCGTGACCTCCGCCATGGCGCCCAGCTGGCCACCCGTGAAGAGCGTCCGGAGCGCATCCATCGCAGGCAGCGGGTAGCCCCAGAAGTCCATGTCGGGCTGGCCGAACTCCGGGGACCCGAGGATCTTCCCCGGGCCGGCAGCCGCCTTCCATCGCCCGACGGCGTCGAGCGGACCGCTGACGATGCCCAGCACGATGTTGTATCGCTCCATGGCGGCCAGCGTCGCGCGCATGTGTGCCTCGGCCGTGGCGGGCGCGGGCCTCCCCGTTACCGGGTTCGGGCCCGAATGGGACCACTCGCGCGCGCCGTAGGCATGAAGGTGAACGTCGATGATCGGTGGCCGTGTGTCGCTCGCCCCGCCGGCCGCTGCAGAAACTCCCAACAGGAGGATAGCCAACGGCATGCGCTTCATCCGGTCCTCCTCCGCATCATCCAGAATTGAACCAGCCGGCAGGGTCGCTCGTGTTCCAGGAAGCCCGGCAATTGATTGTTCCCAATATATCGAAAGCACGTCGGATGGAGCAAGGCTCAATCCGGGAGCGAGCGCGACGGCGGGGGAGCCGCGAACCGGGGATCGCCGACGAACGCCCTGTCGGTGAGGCTCTTGAGGAACTCGACCAGGTCCGCCTTGCCGCGGGCGTCGAGGTCGAAGCCACGCACGAGCTCGCTCTTGCGCGGGCTGTCGCGGCCGTCGCCCGCGAGGGGCCCGTCCGGGACGAGCCGACCACCCCGGGCGTAATGCTCGATGACCTCGGTGAGAGTCGCGATGCTGCCGTCGTGCATGTAGGGGGCGGTCAGCCCGATGTTGCGCAGGGTGGGGGCCCGGAAGCGGCCCATGTCTTCCTTGCGGCCGGTGATCGCGAAGAGACCCGGGTTGTCGCCGGGATAGCCGCCGTCGCCCCCCAGGTTGTACAGTCCGTTGTTGTGGAACGTGGGAGGAATCGGTTGGCCGCCTTCGAAGACGACAGGCCCCGAGAAGGTGAACCCCCCATGGCAGCGCGAGCAGTTCAGGCGTTCCGAGAAGAAGAGTCGCATGCCGCGCTTCGCGGACTCGGAGAGGGCGCCGGTGTCGTCCCGGTAGACGAGCCGGTCGTAGGGGGAATCGCCCGAGATCAGCGTCCTCTCGAAGGATGCGATGGCCCGGGTGACGCTCGACAGGCTTACCGGGTCGGGGTCATCGGGGAAGGCCGCGGAAAACATCCCGGGATAACCGGGATCCGCACGAAGGCGGCGAAGGACCTCGTCTTCGCGCCCGGAGAGGCCGAGCTCCACCGGGTGCTCGTTGAGCATGGGGATGCGGGCCTGGTCCTCGAGCCGGGTGAGGCGCGAATCGGCCCAGGTCAGCGTCGCGCTGTAGGCGACGTTGGCCAGGCTCATCGCGCTTCGGGGATGCAGCTCGCCGGTGGAGCCGACCGCGCGGGCCCGGCCGTCGGTGAACGCCAGCTCCCGGCGGTGGCAGGAGGCGCAGGCATAGGTGCCGTTCCCGGACAGGACGCGGTCATGAAAGAGGCGCCGCCCCAGCTCGACCTTGGCCGGGGTCATCGGGTTGTCGGCGGGGACCCTGGGGGCGGGGAACCCCGGCGGAAGACGCCACTCGTAGGCCGGAGGCGGGGGAGGGACCGCCTGGGCTACCACTTCCGCTGATGCAGCTCCGACACGCTGGGCGTCTGCCCGGCGAGCTCTTCCCGCTGCGCCACCCAGGCGGAAAACTCCTGGACCGCGTCGGGGGTCATTGAGCCCGGCTCGGCCCGGCGCTTCTCGACCCATCCCTTCATCGCCTTGAGGAGCACGTCGGCCTGGCCGCGATCGCTCGGGAAGAGCGCCATGTAGGCGTTCTTGGCGTCCTCCATCCGGTCGAGGTTCAGGTACGCCTCCCCCCGGTATTCGATGGCGGGCGCGTAGGCCGGCGAGATGGCGAGGGCCCGGTCATAGGCCTGCAGCGCGCCGGAGTAATCCCCCGTCTTTCGCAGGGCGAATCCCAGGTCGCTATGGGCCGGGTAGAACTTGGGGTCCTTCTCGGTCGCCGTCCGGAACTGGGCGATGGCCTTCCCGAACTCCTGCCGCGCCTTCGTTTCCAGCTTCGTTCGGTCCTTCTCCTCGCTGGCCTCGGACGCCTGCTTCAGGAGGGCCAGGGCCTTGTCCCGAATCTTGAGGCCGGCGTTGTAGTGATCCACCGCCTGTTGCTCCGGTGTCTTCTTGGGGGCCGACGGCATGGATGAGGAGCCGCCCGATCGCGGCGCATGTGACCCGCCCGAAGCCCGAAGATCCCGGGGCATGAACACGAGGGAGACGCCGACCAGCACCGCAAGTCCCACGATCCTCCGCACGGCAAACCTCCATTCAGGAGCGAAGCAACGCCCCACATTCTTACCCCCGGTCGGCGGGGAAGTCAAAGATCTGCGTGGCCGGACGGCCGCGTGCGCTAGTAGACGAACGGGATGAGACGCTTCCGCGTGCTCATGAACTTCCGATACGGCTCACCGATGGCCGCCAGCAACGCGCGCTCCTCGACCGCGATGCGGTAGCCATACACCGCGAAGGACGTGACGGCCAGCAGCAGCGCCGAGGCCCAGCTCCCGAGGGCGACACCGATCCCCGTGTTGATCAGGATGCCACCGGTGTACGACGGGTGGCGGAGTATCGCATAGGCGCCGCGCGTGACGACCTCCTGATCGGGCCGGACGCGCACGTCGCCGGTGAAGGATGCTCCAAGCATGCGCCAGCAATGGCGCCGAAGCAGGCTGCCGGAAGCCAGCAACGCCATGCCGAACCAGAAGACCGCGACCTGGTGCGCCGAGGCGAGTCGAAACTCCGGCACCCAGGCCAATGGAAATGCACCTAAATAGGCAACCTGCATGCCGACCAGGATGACCTGAAGCGATCTGGAGTCGGTGGAGCTCCCCGACCGCTGGGCACGGCGGAGGATGCCGAATTCTGGCCAGAAAGCCCAGACGAATGCGATCCAGAAGACACCGGCGTAGGGCCATACGAACGGCAGAGGTCTCATCGGTTACTCTCACGACGCTGGAGCAGGCCAGGCTCACACATGCTGATCGGCGAGGATCGGGTTTCCATCGGGGTCCACGGCCGTTTCGCGCGACGTCATGCCGCTCATAGATTGTGGCAGATTTGTCTCGCTTGATTGACACTGATCTCCCGGTCGTCGCCGCCCATCAACACCACAACCCCTCCCGTGGAAGGATTCAGGCGGATGGTCTTGCAAAGGGTCCGCGTCTTCTCGGCGACCTGCTCCTGCTCCTCGGATGTCAGCGGGGCGTATCTCTTGCGATAGGGAAAGGGCCACCCATAACCCCATCGGTAATGAGTGGGAAACTCCGGGCCTCCTCCCACACGCACTCCCTTGTACATCGTTTCGGCCAAGACTTCGTTGTGCGTGATCCCCAGGATGCAAGCTCGAAGCGATTTGTCCGCAAGCTCCCGCGCTTCCGCGGTGCCGCCGGGCCAATAGGCGACATCGTGAAGGTAGCAACAGCTGGAGTAATTGCCATCGGGAAACATGCTGCAGCCGTCGCTCTTGAAATCAGCGAGGTCTACAGCGATCGCATGCTGGCATGCACCCAGCGACACGCACAGGCTGAGGGTCGTCACAAGGAGTTGTCTTGCCGGTTGCACGGCTCCGCAGTCACGGTTCAACTGGAGCTTCCCACCCGTCGTACTCGCCTCGGTACCGAGTAGCCAGGCCCTGGAATACCTGACGGGCCTGCGTCAGATTTTCGCGCGTGCGCCGCGGCGCTTCCGCCCCCAAGCTCCCATGCGCCACCAGCTTCAGCCGGTTGTCATACGCATCACGGATCATAGCGATAGTGCCCCGTGATTTCGTAGGAAAACAGCACGTCCTCGACCTGGACGCCGGCTCCGATGTTGTGCACAACGAGGGGGTTCCCGTCCTGCAAGCGGTCCGAGATGATCCCAATGTGGGGGACGCCTGAAGCAAGGCGCCATGTGACGAGATCGCCGGCGCGATAGTCCTGAGGCCGGTAGGATACTGAGACTGTCTGACCGTTCCGCCTGAAAAACGTGGCGAGGTTGGGAACGCGACGGTGGTCGATGTTCGGATCCGGCTGGGAGAGACCCCACAGGCGTGGATAGGACCCGAAGGCACGTGACATGTCTTGATGGACGAGAAGCTGAAGGTCGATGCCTGCCTGGCGATAGGCTCGAACAATGACGTCCGTGCAGACACCTCGCTCGATCGGCACATCGCCTCCGGGAAAGGAGATGGAACGGTAGCTCCCATCGTAGTAAAGCGTCGCGCCGATTTGTTGGTAGGCCCCGCTCAGAATCCGGGCGATTCTTGAAGGTTGCAGCTCGGCTGTGGCGGGTCGCGAAGCCGCAAGCATCAGCAGCACGATGAAAGTCATCATGGTCCCAGGAAAGCGTCCGACGCTCCGGCGATGGTGCGGCGGGCGCATGTCACGCGCCTTCCGGAGTGCAAGGGTGAGCGCCTGCAGTGAGTCGATGCCTACAGCTCCGTCTAACGCTCCGGTCCAACGCCCGGCCAAGCTGTGGCGCACGTGCGCAGCCTCTGCGCGACAAGACGCAACAAACACCGGGAGCGCGGCCCTCTCAACGTTACTTGATCGTGAGCTGGTACCGGATATCCTGAATCGTCTCTCCACTTCGCCGCCCGCCAAACGCGATCGAATGCTGCCCCTCGGACATCGGCTCCAGCATGATCCAGTACCCGTCCGTTGCGGAGGGGTACGCGTCGTGGGTGCCTCGTCCGGGTGCAATCCACTCCTGCATGTTGAAACACTTGTCACTGCTAGCGCGGAAGCGCTTCACATCGTCCAGGGCCGAGCCATCGATCACGACGAACAGTTCCACCGTCCGCTCATCGGCGATGGCGGCCTTCCGTTTCGCGTCGTCGCACGAGAAGTGCCGGTCCCGATCGCGAGGCCAGGCCAGTTTGTTGATCACCGGGAAGAAGATGTACTTGCCGGACGGGACCTCGCACGCTCTTTGCTTTTTTGAAGAATCATATCCGCCGGCGAGGAACCAGATCGGTCCCCGTTGCCCGACAGCGCAGTGGCGGCCGGTCTCATCATCGACGGGATCCTGGTCCTCAGGTACCGACTGCGACCATTTCCACCATTCGGCCGCGAACTCAGCTATCGTCTTGCCGTCGATGGTCCCCCCGGGAGGTACGATCTTGTTCGCCGCGGCCGCGGAGATTGAAGGCGTCGCGCCAGGAAGTGGGAAAGCAGCGCGCTCTTGCCGCGGCACGAACTTCCTTGCCAGGTCCTTGGCTTTGGCGATCTGATCCTTGGTCATTCGGGGCAGAATGCGGTCCCCCTTGCTCACCGCTCGATCCCGCACCTCACCTGCTGGCAGACTGTTCGCGTACAGGCTCCACCACATGTACGCAAGAACGTAATCCTGGGCAACGCCACGGCCGACAGAGTACATGCTGCCAAGGTTGTGCTGAGCAACTGAGTTGCCTTGCTCAGCGGCACGCCGGTACCATTTCACCGCTTCCGCATCGTCCTCTGGGACCCCCTCCCATCCGAGGGAGTATCTGCTGCCCAAGGCAACCTGAGCATCGGCGTAGCCTTGGTCAGCGGCCCGCCGGAGCCATTTGAGACTTTCTGAAGAGTTCTTCGCGACGCCTTGGCCGTCACCGTACATGACCCCCAAGACAAACTGTGCCTCAAACACGCCGCGCTCAGCGAGCGGCTGCAATTCGCGCAGGGCGGTTTGGTAGTCGCCACGTTGATAGGCCGCCATACCCTCGTCGAGCCCCGCCCAGGCGTCCAAACCAGGACTGATGGCAACCACAATGGCGAGCAGCACGCCCCGGGGGTTCACTGTGATCTTTCTGACATTGCCGTGGCTTCTGCAGGTCGATCGTTTCATGACTCTGCCCCCGTAGTGTCAGTGGCGCCTCACGCTCCGGTTCAGGCTCGGGAGGCGAACGCCCAACGTGCCGGCCCAACACCTCCCAACCCGCGCGCCGTCGCCTGCAACTGATGTCAGCTGCCGCCCGGAGATACTGTGTATTCCGTCAACGTCATGGCACACAACAGCCAGCCAACCCCAAGCTCAAATCCTTGGTCTTGAACAGCTGGGTCGGCAGCCGCCAACTCAAGGGTGAAAGTTGGACCGAGAGGGTCCAAACACCGATCGTCGAGCGGTTGCCACGCCCGGGTCACAGCGATTCCCCCGTCCAGCAATTCCGAAGGCAGCTCAGCTGTCGTGATGGTCCTCGATTCGATCGTCGGTGTTTTGAGCAGCACCGAGTCGTTCATGCCGGATTGGCACCCGTAAGCCAGGCCCGCCAGTGCCGCGATGGCGATGAGTGAATGCTTCATGGTGCACTTCCTCTCTAGTGCAGCTAACGCTCCCGCCCAGCCGCGGCGCGCCAACTGGAACTCCCAACGCCCCCGCACGCGCCGTCAGGTGCAGCGGGTAGTTAGATTGCCGTCCATTTCGGCTCGCCTCATTTGCGTGACATACTCAGGTCTTCACAGATTGCACGCCCTCTGGAAGTGACTTCCACTTCGGTTGGGAGATGGAGCACTATGGTCGGAGCTTCGTCGTAACACAGCGAGTCTGGCAACAGCCTGTACCGAAAAACTGCCACGAAAGTGGTTGGTCTATGCGGCTCGAACCGCCACGTTCGGATGTTATCTTTTACTGTTTGCAGGAAAATCTGCGGCCCACTCTCAAGTGTAACTGCCTCCGCCTGGTCGCCATCAGTCGTGATGCGAACGCGCACTTCACCATCGAAACGTGCCTTCAGGAGGACTGCTGGATATATCGGGATCTGAGCCGACAGGACAAGTGGCGGAAAGTCTGGAGGCGGTTCTGCGGGACCGACGATGTCGGCCAACGGAGAACTAGACAGTATAAGCAGCGCTGAAAGAATGCCGCCGACTACATTCGTACGCAAACGGTAGATCATGAGTGGCCTCACTTGTCGAACTCCGTCGACGTGACCTCAGTCAATCTAACGCTCCGGCCAAGCCGGTTGTTAGGCGCCACGCCGCATGGCCGAGACTTCATCACTCGTGGCCACCCGTGAATGCTTGATTGCTGAACCATGAGGCGCCTGAGGGTCGCTTCACCACATTGAAACCAAAGTTGGCTGCCTGGTGACACGAATTGCAGCCAGCCGTAAGCGCGTCGTAGGCGACGCCGAACGCCTGCTCGTCGTGCGCCGTGATGGTATCGCGCAAATCACTCATGGGCTGGCCCATGATCTTCGGCACCAAGAGCGACAAGGGGATCGGCGAGTCTTTGTGCGACGCGTGGAACCGTACCACATCGTCAAACCCTTCTTGCAGTTCGTCCAGTTCGTACAGAGCAAGCTGCCAGTTTCGATTCTGGCCGGCGAACCACAACTTGGCGTGCCGGATCTGCGTGAAGTTCATCAGCTCACCCAGGCCGGGCTTGTAGCTCGAGGAACAGCTTGCGGCCAGGACGGCGATAGCTGCCACAACGAGACCGAGCGGTGTTCGGAGGCTTAATGACATTCGATCCTCGTGGCGCCTAACGCCCCGGCTAAGCTGCGGCGCGCGTGCTCAGCCACTCACTCCGCCACGGGCCTCCCGCGCGCCGCCAGCTTCAGCCGGTTGTTGGGCCGCCGAACCTCGAGGGGTAACCCAGCCCGAGCGGCACCTGGCTGGCGACCTGGTCGACCGTCATGAGATAAACGCTGCCTAAGAGATGACCGAACCGCCCCGGGCCTGCGATCGTTCCAACCCATCGGACGCGGTAGCGCCCCCAGGTGAAGTCTTTATCCAACTCGGGCGTGGAAAATTCCACCCACGCGCTGGAAATGACACGTGTCTTGCCTGCTGAATCGAGCGTCTGCTGCGAATCGGGCACGAAACACTCCATCTCGAAGCCCCGTGTGAATTCTCCAACGAACTCACCCTCAAGCCAATCATATGGAGGGTCGGACGGGAGCGGTGCCAACTCGAGGTCGTGAGTTAGGGTTTCGCCGCGCGCAATCAAGACGTCGCACTTAAGGCTGGTGCCGTATCCGTCGAAACGGACCCTTCGAACCCCGGGAATCTCTATCGGCAGACGGTACCTTCCACGGCCATCTGATACTACTACCCACTCGAGTGCGCCTTCTTCTGGCACCGGTTCGGCACGCACATCAACCCCGGCAACCGGCTTGCCTATGTTCCTGACGGTGATCACACCAGAGACCCAGCACGTAGGATCACCTCGGCGTAGCATCTCGAGGAAGCGGTCGAGCGCATCTTGCTTCTGATCAGGCACCGTTTCCTACCCCATGTCGGCCCAACGCCAATTGGATCGTTCTGTATAACCCGATAAACATAGCGGGACGGCTGCTCCTATTGTGCTATGCAGCGAGCGCCGGTCGGCATGATCCAATAAAGGTCGCGAAACTGCCAGCCGGACGACGACCAATCCAGGTGATGGGTTGCTCACGTGAGTCTCGTGAATGCCCCTTGCCGTTGAATATACGCCCCGGTGGGCGAGGGGGACAAGCGTCCTCGGCCCAGAAAGGGCGGGGTATGAACCGCGGCGTTGTTCAGGCGGTCGCCAGCGGGTCGATGGCACCCGCAGGCGGGGGCGAGACCCTTACCTTAATTCCTTGAGGATCTCGCGCGCCGCATTCGCGCCCGAGCCACCGGTGAGCCCGGTTCCCGGGTGCGTGCCGGACCCACAGAGATAGAGGGACTGGATGGGCGTCCGGTAGCGGGCCCAGTCGAGCAGCGGACGCATGGTGAAGATCTGATCCAGCGCCAGCTCGCCGTGGAAGATGTGGCCGCTGGTGAGGGAGTAGTTCGACTCGAGACCCTTGGGCGTGATCACCTGGCCCTGGAGGATGAGGCTCTTCAAGTTGGGTGCGTACTGGGAGAGGGTGTTCACGACCGTGTCGCCGAGGGCTTCGGCGCGCGAGTCCCAGTCGCCGGTCTTCAGCTTGAAGGGGGCGAACTGCATGTAGATCGACATGACGTGCTTGCCGGCCGGGGCGAGGGTCGGGTCGGCAATCGACGGGATGGCGACGTCGAGGTACGGGTTCTTCGAGAAGTCGCCGTACTTGGAGTCGTCGAAGGCGCGCTCGAGGTAGTCGATTTCCGGGCCGATGTGGATCCGGCCGGAGAGGGCGGTGTTGCCGGCGGGACTGCCCGCGGGCGGGCGCTTCAGCGAGGTGAACTCCGGCAGGCCGGACAGCGCGAGGTTCACCTTGGCGACGGTGCCGTAGCAGCGGTAGTTGCGCAGCCGGACGACGAACTCGGGGCCGAGGTGGACCGGGTCGACGAGGCCGAGGAGCGTGCGGCGCGGGTCGGCGTTGGAGATGACGGCGCCGGCGTCGATCGTCTCGCCGGAGGCGAGGACGACGCCCGTGGCGCGGCCGTCCCTGACGGTGATCTGGCGGACCTCGGCGCCGGTCTTGATCTCGGCGCCGGCCTGCTTGGCGGCGGCGGCCATCGCCTGGGTGACGGCCCCCATGCCCCCCTTCGGGAAGAGCGTCGGGCCGGCGGGGTTGCCGTCGCCGGCGGCGCGCATCAGGAGCATGACGGATGTCCCGGCCGACCAGGGGCCGAGGAAGGCGCCGAAGACGCCGCGCGCGGCGACGACGGCGCGCAGGAGCTCGGTCTCGAAGAACTCGGCCACCAGGTCGGCGACCGCCATCGGGCCCCAGCGCAGGACGTGGTACATCTCCTTTTTTCCGAGACCCCGCAGGCCCTTGCCGACCTTGAGCAGGCTCCAGAGGTCCCCCTTCGAGGGATGGTCGAGCGAAGGCGGGGGCATCTCGAGCACCTTGGCCATCACCTTGCCGATGCGGCCGAGCGTCCCCTGGAACTCGGCGTACTTCGCGGCATCCTTCGCCGAAAAGGTCGCGATCGACTTCGCCGAGCGCTCGGCGTCGTCGTACAGGAAGAGAGCGCGGCCGTCGGGATGGGGGGCGAAGACGCGCACCTCGGGACGGATGATCTGCAGTCCGTGGCGCTCGAGGGCCATGTCGCGCGCCACGTCGGGGCGCAGCGGCCCGAGCGTGTGGGCCAGCGTCGGCACCTTGAATCCCGGATGGAACTCGTCGGTGATGGCGGCGCCGCCGACGACCGGGCGCCTCTCGAGGACGAGCGGCTTCTTGCCCGCGCGGGCGAGATAGAAGGCGGTCACCAGCCCGTTGTGCCCGCCACCGATGATGACGACGTCGCGCTTCGCGGCCATGGGCTAGGGCGTCCCTCCCCAGTCCTTCAGGATTTCCATGGCGGCGATCCGCCCGTTCGCCCCCATGATGCCGCCGCCCGGGTGGGTCGCCGAGCCGCACATGTAGAGGTTCTTGATCGGCGTCCGGTACTTCGCCCAGCCGGGGATGGGGCGCAGGAAGAAGAGCTGCTCGAGCGACAGCTCCCCCTGGAAGATGTTCCCCTCGGTCAGGCCGAACTCGCGGTCGAGGTCCAGGGGCGTCACGACCTGGCGGCCGACGATGATCTTCTTGATGTTCGGGGCGTACTGCGCGATGGTGTCGACGACCGTGTCGCCGAACTGCTCGCGCTTTCCCTCCCACGCCTCGGGCCCCTCCTTCAGCTTGAACGGGGCGTACTGCACGAAGCAGGAGAGGATGTGCTTTCCCGGCGGCGCCACCGACGGATCGGTCAGGGACGGGATGACCATGTCGATGTACGGGCGGCTGGAATAGGCGCCGTACTTCGCTTCGTCATACGCCCGCTCCATGTACTCGACGCTCGGCGAGATCGAGATGGCCCCTCTGAGATGGGCCCCGGGACCCGGGATGCAGGTGAAATCGGGCAGGCCGTCGAGCGCCAGGTTGACCTTGCCGCTCGAGCCGCGGAACTTGTAGCGCTTCACCTCGTCGATGAAATCGGACGGCAGATCCTTGGCGTCGATCATCTTCAGGAACGTGCGGTTCGGATCGACGCTCGAGGACACGACGTCGGCCAGGATCTCGTCGCCGTTCTGCAGGACGACCCCCATCGCCTTGCCGTGCTTGACCAGGATCTTCTCGATGGGGGCCTTCGTGCGGATCTCCACCCCCGCCTCGCGCGCCGCCATGGCGATGGCGTTCGAGATGGCCCCGGTGCCGCCCCGCGCGAAGCCCCAGGAGCGGAACGCCCCGTCGATCTCCCCCATGTAGTGGTGCAGAAGGACGTAGGCGGTGCCGGGCGAGCGCACCCCGAGGAACGTGCCGATGATCCCCGAGGCCGACATCGTCGCCTTGAGGACGTCGGTCTCGAACCACTGGTCCAGGAAATCGATGGCGCTCATCGTCATGAGCTGGATCTGGTTGTACTTGTCCTCGCTGGACAGCCCCTGGAAGCGGCGGCCGAGGAACAGAAGCTTCATCAGGTCGCGCGGGTTGAGCGTCGTCGGGTCGGGCGGCGTCATGCTCAGGATCGGCTTGACGAAGCGGCACATCGCCACCATCGCCTTGCCGAACTCTTCGTAGGCGTCGGCGTCGGCGCGCGAGTGGCGCCTGATCTCGCGCATCGTCTTGGCGTGGTCGTTGACGCGCCACAGGTAGTCGCCGCTCGGCATCGGCGTCATCGTGCCGTCGAGCGGCAGGATCTCCAGGCCGTGGCGCGGCAGGTCGAGCTCGCGGATGATCTCCGGGCGCAGCAGCGAGACGACGTAGGAGCAGACCGAGAACTTGAATCCGGGGAAGATCTCCTCGGTCACCGCGGCGCCGCCCAGGACGTGGCGGCGCTCGAGGACCAGGACCTTCTTGCCGGCGCGCGCCAGGTAGGCGGCGTTCACCAGCCCGTTGTGCCCGCCCCCGACGATGATCGCGTCGTACTTGGTCGCCATCGCACCCCTTCTCAGCCCGTGAACCGGAGCCGCGTCATGTGAAATGAGGCGCTCATTCTACGAGCCGCGCGCTCTTGGCGCAAGAGTGAAAAACACGGGCGCCGGCCCCATTTCACGGGCCGCAACACCCCGCCCGGGAGCCTGTCCCGGACCCCCCGTCGCCCTTCGCGAGCCTCCCGTCCTCTCAGGCCGGGAAGGGGATCCACCGGCGTGCATCCGCGGGTATCCACTGGTATTGCAGGAGGGAGAGGATCGCGGTATATAGAATCCAACCAAGACTTCCGCCACGAACCAGGAGGTGCACCATGCGCAAACTCCTCCCGTTGGTCGTGCTGCTGTCAGCGTTGCTGGTGTCGAGCGTCGCGCTGGCTCAGAGAAAGCCTCCCCCCAGCCCGGGAGGCGGCAATCCTTTTCTGGGTGAGACGTACGAGTTCTTCGTCGGCCTGCTCTCGCTCTTCCCGAACTTCGATCCGGTCATCATGGCCGCCGACAATGGCGACCGGCTGGAGATCCGGGGCGATGGAGCCTTCACGATCTGGCCGAAGGTGGCCCATGGCGGCGGGACCTTCGTGCACAAAGACGCCACGGGCAACGAGGTGCGTCGAGGGAGATGGCTCGCGGTCGAATTCCTGTCCTTTGTCTCCTACGGCTTCGGAGGACAAGTCGGACTCCGCATCGATCTGATCCCCGATGGCCAGCCCGACGCCATCCCCGGGAAGATGCAGATCGATTGCCCTCTGGGAGATGCGCCGCCGAGCGCGGTCTTCGAGGCGCGCGTCGTGTTCCAGGATTCCGGCCTCAACTTCAACCAGCGCGTCCAGGGCGGGACGTTCCTCTACAGGATCCACGTCGATCCCCCGTTGTGTCAGGGAGGGCTCCAGGGGACGTGCGCCCACAACCTCTGCCGCGTCGGGGGGCCGCTCGATCCTGCGTGCGAGCCCGAATTCGACGCCACCTGCGTCGCCAGCATTTGCGCGGTCGATCCAATCTGCTGCGGCGAATACTGGGACCAGGGTTGCATCGACGCGGTCGAATCCGTCTGCGGCATGTGCTGCTGCACCAAGGGGATCGTCCCGTGTGACTGAGGTCCGGCGCCGCGGCGGGCGCCGGCCGCCCCCCCGTGTTCGCGTTTCCCAGCGCGCAACGGCCGTTGCAGCGGGCGCCGCCCCTGCGCTATGATGCGCCCCTCCCGCGGCAGGTCGGACGGCGGAACACGGAGGTAGCGGCGTGCCCATCGGAACGGCAGTTCATGACAGGACCTTCCGGCTCTGCGAGAGCCTCAACTATCGCGAATGGTCGGGCTACTACGCGGTCAGCGTGTATGAGATGCACCACGAGCACGAGTACAACGCCATCCGCAACGCCTGCGCCCTCATCGACATCTCGCCGCTGTTCAAGTACCTGATCTCGGGGCGCGATTCTGCGAAGCTGCTGAACCGGGTGATCACGCGCGACGTGGCCAAGATGACGCCCGGGCAGGTCATCTACACGCCGTGGTGCGACGAGCAGGGGAAGGTCATCGACGATGGCACCGTGTCGCGCCTCGAGGAGACCACCTTCCGCATGACGGCGGCCGATCCGAGCCTGCGGTGGCTGAAGATCAATGCGCTCGGAATGGACGTGACGATCGAGGACATCTCGGAGAAGACGGCGGCCCTGGCGCTGCAGGGCCCGACGTCCGGCGCGCTCCTCAAGAGGGTGGCGCAGGCGGACGTCGCGAACCTCAAGTACTTCCGGGTGACCCGCGGCACGATCGCCGGCGTTTCTGTGGACATCTCGCGCACCGGCTACACGGGGGACCTGGGCTACGAGATCTGGATGCCGTGGAGCGAGGCGGTCAAGGTATGGGACGCGCTGATGGAACACGGACGGCCGTTCGACATCCACGCCGCGGGGATGCTGGCGCTGGACGTCTCCCGAATCGAGGCGGGGCTCATCCTGATCGAGGTCGACTACAACAGCAGCAAGAAGGCGCTCATCCCGGAGCAGAAATACTCACCCTACGAGATCGGCCTGGGGCGGCTGGTGCACCTGGACAAGCCGCACTTCATCGGCCGCGCGGCGCTGGCCGACGAAAATCGGCGCGGCCCGAAGCGCCGGCTCGTCGGGCTCGAGGTCGATTGGACCGAGGTGGAGAAGCGGTTCGAGTCTGCCGGGCTGACGCCCCAGGTGCCGAGCACCGCCTCGCGCACGGCGGTCCCCCTGTTCAGCAACGGGTCCCAGGTCGGAAAGGTGACCTCCTCGACCTGGTCGCCGCTTCTCAAGAAGATGGTCGCCCTGGCGAGCGTCGGATCGGAACACGCCGCGGCCGGCACGCGGCTGGAGATGGAGCTGACCGTCGAGGCGACCCGTCACAAGGCGGGCGTGAAGGTCGTGGACCTGCCGTTCTTCAGCCCGCCGAGGAAGACCAAGACACCGGTCTAGCGGGACGCTGCCGGCCTGTGCGTGGCGGCGCCCCCGGGAGCCGGCCCGGCGCCCATTGCCCGGCCGATTGCCCGCTCGATCTCCGCGACGGTGCAGGGCTTCGGCACCATCTGGCCTCCCGTTTCGCGCACGAAGCGGAGGATGTCCTCGTCCTGCGCGTCCCCCGATGTGAAGATCATGCGGGACGCCAGGGCCGGCTCCTTGAGCGCCGCCGCCCGGTGGACGTCGCGCCCCGATCCCCGGGGCAGTCGCATGTCCGAGATGATCAGGTCGAGCTCGGCGCGCGCGATCTTTTGCAGCGCCTCCGGCACGTCCGCGGCGGTGTCCACCCGGTGCCCGCGCGCCGTCAGGAGCTCGAGCAGGAACCCGGAGACCGCCGGCTCGTCGTCGACGATCAGGATGCGCAGCGTGGCCTGGCCCGCACCGCGCATCTCGGACGCCACGGTCTCGGCGGCCGGGGCCGCGACGATGGGGAAGTCGAGGACGAAGGTCGTCCCCTTGCCGGGCTCGCTCTCGACGCGAATCCCGCCGCCGTGCCCCTGGACGATGCCGTAGCAGATCGACAGCCCCAGCCCGGTCCCCTTGCCGTCCTTCTTGGTCGTGAAGAACGGCTCGAAGATGTGCGGCATGGCCTCGATCGGGATTCCGGGCCCGGAGTCGGTCAGGCGCAGCTCGATGCGGCCGCCGACCGCGCGCGTCGTGAACCGAATCGTCCCGCCACGCCCCTGCTCGGCCATCGCGTGCTCGGCGTTGTTGAGCAGGTTGATGAGGACCTGCTGGATCTGGTGGAAATCGAGCATGGTCATGGGCAGGCCGGGCTGCAGGTCGGCCTCGACCTGGATCTGGTTCACCTTGAACGGGTAGGCCTTGAGCTCGATGGTCTTCTCGACGATCCCGTTCAGGCCGAGGTATCTCTTCTCGGGCGGGTGCTTGCGGCCGAACGTCAGGAGGTTCTTGACGATCTTGGCCATCCGTTCCGCCTCGGAATAGACGGTCTCGATCCGCCGCTTCACCTCGGAGGGCAGCTCGCGCGCCATGAGGAGCTGCAGGTACCCCATGATGCTGGCAAGAGGGTTGTTGATCTCGTGGGCCACGCCGGCGACCAGCTCGCCGAGCGCGGTCAGCTTCTCGGCCTGGATGAGCTGCTGCATGGCCCCGTCGAGCCGCTGGTTGGCCTGGCGCAGCGCCTCGTCCTGGGTCCGGACGCGGTGGACCATCCCCGAAGCGAAATAGTTGAGCGTCCCGACCGCCCCTCCGGCGAGGAGGGCCAGGAGCGCTCCCATGGTCCAGAACGCCGCGCGGCCGGATCCGAGACGGTCGCTCACGATGTCCAGGCGTGGCGTGAGGCGCACCTCCCACGCGGCCCCCCCCAGGCTGAAGGCGGAGATGACCGTGGGCCTCTCGGAGGGGGGCGGGATCTCGGGCAGGGGCCCGGGCAGCAGGTGGACGCCCGAGCCGAGGACGATCTCCTCGTAGCGCTCGAGGACGGCGGGGAGGATCAGGGCCGAGATGAAGCTGGAGCTCCTGATGGTCCCCACGACCTCGCCTTCGAAACGTCCGTTCCTGAAGACCGGCACCGCGAGCAGGAAGCCGCGCGGACCGTCGAAGAGCTTCATGGGAGACGAGAAGACGGGCACCTTCGACTCCCTGGCCCGCTGGGCCGCTTCGTGTGCCGGCGGGAAGGTCCGGCTGTCCACGCCGACGAGCCCCGCGTTGTGCTCCGGCGGGGCGACGGCGCGGACCTTGAGCGCCGCGTCCAGGCGGCTGATCCGCAGAAGGAGCGGCACCTGGCGGAGCGTGGCCGAGCTGTAGCTCTGGAACTCGGCGTCGGTCACGGTCTCGCTGTTCTCGAGGAAGCTGGCCATCTGCCCCAGGGCGATCGTGCACTTCTCGAGCGCGCCCCGCAGGCGGGTGGAGAACTGGTGGGCGACCAGACGGGTCTCGTGCTCCAGGTCCTCGCGCCGGGCCGCGTCCTCCGCGGAGGCGAGCCAGGCTACTCCGCACAGGCAGAGAACCGCCGCGGCCAAGCCGGC
Organism: Candidatus Polarisedimenticolia bacterium; assembly: GCA_036001465.1. Taxonomy (NCBI): domain Bacteria; kingdom Pseudomonadati; phylum Acidobacteriota; class Candidatus Polarisedimenticolia; species Candidatus Polarisedimenticolia bacterium. The sequence goes on along the minus strand of DASYUH010000022.1, from coordinate 73,343 downwards.
GAACAGGGCCCTGGACCAACGCGCCACGCGCAAGCCTCCGGTCAACGCTCGGCGGAAATATATTTCCCCCAACATGATGCGGCAAGCCGGTTACCATTCGGTAATCGGGCCCGGATTCTGGTAAAGTTATCCCCATCGCCAACGGTTCTCATAGTGAAATGAAGGAGGCCCGCGCCATGACCGATCTCAAGATGATCATCGACGGCAAGGAAGTGGAGTCCGTTTCGCGGCAGCGGACGGACGTGATCAACCCGGCCAGCGAAAAGCCTGCCGGCAGCGTGCCGAAGGGGACGGCCGAGGACGTCGAAAAGGCGGTCAAGGCGGCGCGCCAGGCCTACAGGAAATGGTCGCGCCTCACCCCCGCGGAGCGCAGCGGCCTGCTGCTGAAGCTGGCGGACGCGCTCGACAAGGACGTCCAGCGCCTGGGGGAGATGGAGACCAGCCAGACCGGCAAGCCGCTGAAGCTGTCGCTCAACTCCGACCTGCCGTTCGCCAACGACAACATCCGCTTCATGGGGGCCCAGGCGCGCGTCCTGGAAGGGACCTCGGCCGGCGAGTACGCGGCCGGCTACACCAGCATCATCCGCCGCGAGCCGGTCGGCGTCATCGGATCGATCGCCCCCTGGAACTACCCGTACCTGATGGCCGCCTGGAAGATCGGGCCGGCCCTGGCGGCGGGGAACACCGTCGTCCTGAAGCCGGCGTCGAACACGCCGTTCACCGCCATCGAGATCGCCAAGGCGGCCCTGGCGGTCGGCATTCCGGAGGGGGTGTTCAACGTGGTCACCGGTCCGGGGGCCGAAATCGGCGGCGCCCTGTGCCGGCACGACGACGTCAACATGATCTCCCTGACCGGCGACACGGCGACCGGCAAGAAGATCATGGAGCAGGCGGCCTCTTCCGTGAAGCGCCTGCACCTCGAGCTGGGCGGGAAGGCCCCGTTCATCGTGTTCGAGGACGCGAACCTCGACGCGGCGGTGCAGGGGGCGGTGGTCGCCGGCTTCGTCAACACGGGGCAGGACTGCACGGCGGCGACGCGGATCTACGTCCAGAAATCGAAGTACAAGCAGTTCGTCGACGACTTCGTCGGGCACGTCAAGAAGATCCGGGTGGGGGACCCGCTGAAGCCCACGACCGACATCGGGCCGCTGATCTCGAAGGAGCAGCGCGAGCGCGTGGCGGGGTTCGTGGATCGGGCCCGCAAGGCCGGCGTCGAGGTCCTGACGGGAGGCAAGCCGCTCGACGGCCCCGGCTTCTTCTACCAGCCGACCGTGCTGGCCAAGGCGAAGCACGAGGACGAGGTGGTGCAGAAGGAGATCTTCGGCCCCGCGGTCGTCGTCATGTCATTCGACACCGAGGAGGAAATCGTCCAGAAGGCGAACGGGGTCGAGTACGGCCTGGCCTCGTCCATCTGGACCTCGGATGTCACGCGCGCGCTGCGCGTCTCCCGCGAACTGGAATTCGGTGAGGTCTGGATCAACGACCACCTGCCGCTCGCCTCGGAGATGCCGCATGGCGGCGTCAAGAAATCGGGCTTCGGCGCGGACCTGTCGCGCTACGCGTTCGAGGAATACACCAACGTCAAGCACGTGATGGCGGACCTGTCGGGCGAAGCGCGCAAGGGCTGGCACTTCACGGTCTACGGAGACCAGGCGTAGGCCTGGCCGCCTCGGTACGCGGCAGCGGCGTCGCCACGCGTCAGCCGGATTGGCGCGCCCGGGCCCTTAGAATCTCGAGGGGGCCGGGCTCGCCGACTTGCCGTAGAGCCACTTCGTCAGGGCCCAGCCGACCGCCACGAGGATCACCAGGATGACCCAGCTGTTCGGGGCCCCGTAGACGGTCGGGTAGTGGTTGCTCACCATCGTCAGGACGAGCGGCACCGACATGTAGGTGTTGTGCTTCGAGCGCAGGCCGGCCAGCGCGACGGTCGCGGCGTCGGGGGCCGTGCCGGCCTTGATGGCCGCGATGATCTTCTTCTGCGCCGGCCAGATCCGCATCCAGACGTTCATCGCCATGATGGTGCCGAAGAGCGCCCCCACGTGGATGAAGACGGCCCGGGGGGCGAAGACGCACGACATGCCCCAGGCGGCCGCGGCGACGAGCAGGAACGAGACGATCACCCCCGCCTGCTCCTTGCCGGCCATCGCCTTCCAGAGCGCGTCGTAGACGAAGAAGACGACGACGATCAGGAGGAGCGACAGGCCGCTCCCCGCCCCCGCGCTCATGGTCGACTCCGGCGGCAGGAGGTTCGGGACCATGTAGTAGACGAGGCCGGCCAGCAGGAACCCCGAGACCCAGGTCCAGGCGGCGCCCCAGCGGAACCAGTACAGGGCGCGCGGCATCAGCTCGGGGACGACCTTCTTCTTGGAGTCGGCGTCGTAGGTCTTCGCCACCTGGGCGTTGACGAAGTTGAAGAAGTACAGGTGGCCGATCCACGTGATGCCGGCCACAACGTGGATCCAGCGGAAGATCATCTCAAACCACGCGGTCAAGTTCGGATCCATCCGGGACCTCCTTCTTCTGCCGCCCGTCAACGGGCGGGACGCGGAATACTACCCTACTTCGTCCGGCCGCCCACGAGCGCCAGGCCGAAGGCGGCGGTGCAGGCCAGGGCCGCGATCGGCGGCGGCGCGGGCTCGACCTCGCGCTGCGTCCGGGCCGGCAGCCGCGGCAGCTTCAGGCGGGACAGGAGGGACGGCGGCGCGACGTGGCGCGTCTGCAGCCACACGTCCTGCATCTCGACGAACAGGTGGCCGTAGGCCCGGAGCTGGGACCAGACCTCCGGCGCCCGGCGCCGCAGGTGGGCGAGCCGCCCTTCGACGGCGAAGCCCCGGCGGCGCTGCGTGCGGTCCTTGAGGCGCAGGAACCCGGTGATCATCGGATGGGCGTCCTCGATCATCGCCGCCCTGTACCAGAGGAAGTTCTTGAACAGCCCCCAGTAGGTCCGGTGGTTCGCCCGCAGGAGCGTCCGGCGCATCGCCGCCGGCGAGTAGAAATCCCGCCAGGCGCGGCGGTAGGCCTCGAGCCACTCCGCCCCCGTCATGCGCGGGTGCCGCATCACCGGGTGGAACGAGTCGTAGTTGCCCGGGTCGGCGTCGAGCGGCACCTTGCGGCGCACCAGCTCCAGGTGGTCGGCCGAGCCCGGGATCGGAGTCAGCATGAAGAACGACGCCTGGTCGACCTCGAGGGCCTCGCCGAGGTCGCGGACGTCCTGCGCGATGCTCTCCGGGGTGTCCTCGGGGAAGCCGAGGATGTAGCCGACGTGACAGGCGATGCCGGCCCGGTGCCAGGTCGCGATCATGTCGCGGTATTCCGCGGCCTTGTTCTGCGTCTTGCCGGCCGCCTTCAGGTTCGCGGCGCGGATCGACTCCATGCCGAGGAACACCTGGCTGCTGCCGGCGCGCGCCGCCTTGTCGATGAACCGCGGGATCTTCCACGCCAGGGCGTCCACCTGCATCATGAAATCGATGCGGATCCCCTCCTCCTCGCGCAGGCGGATGAGGCCGTCGAAGATCCCCTCCCAGCACGGATTGCGCGAGAAGTTGTCGTCGGTGAAGAAGTAGTAGTCGATGCCGCTCTTCCAGTTGTCGCGCACCGCCCGCTCGATGGCCGCGGGGTCGCGGTGCCGCATCGTCTTCCCCTGCACGTTGATGATCGAGCAGAACGAGCAGTTGAAGGGGCAGCCCCGCCCCACGTCGACCGTGGCCATGTGCGGGTAGGCGAAGCGCCGCATGTAGCGCGACGGGATGCGGGGCAGGGGCGCGTCCTGGAGGCCGGGACGCTCGTGGATGTCGTAGCGCGGCCGCAGCCGCTCCTCGAGCGCGTCCCTCAGGATGGCCCCCCACTCCGCTTCGATCTCGCCGTGCACCAGGGTCACGCCGGCGTCGAGCATCTCCCGCAGCTCGGGGGTCGGATCGGCGAACAGCTCCAGGATGCCGCTGACGTGGAAGCCGCCGATCAGGACCGGCAGGCCGCGCCGCCGGAACGCGATCGCCAGATCGGCGGCCCGCGGCCACTGGTTGGTCTGGACCGCCACGAGGGCGATCAATGTCAGATCGTCGGGTCCTCGCGGACGGTGCCGCCTCGCGACGGCCGTCGCGTCGACCTGGTGCACCGTCTCGTCATACGCGGCGATGCGCACCTCCGTGCCGGCGCCGAGCGCCCCGGCGGACGCGACCTTCTCGGTCAGGGAGTGCAGCGCCGCCAGGGTGTTGCTCGGCAGGACCCCGCGCCAGTGGCGGACGACGTACCCGTCGTCGTCGTACCGCGACGGCTTGATCAAGACGACGGTCAGCCGGCGCGGGGAATCGGAACGGGGCATGGCGCCCTCCATCAGGCAGGTCCTAGCCGCCCGTCCGGGCGGGAAAGATGAACTCGATCGTGCCGGGCTGACCGTCGGCCGTCTTCACCGTCTGCCGCTGGGCTCCGAGCTTCTCGTGCCAGGCCTCGACGACATACTCGCCCGCGGGAAGCCCCTCGAGGGAGAACGAGCCGTCGGGCCCGGTGACCTGGTGGAACGGATGCCCCTCGACCGCGATGAAGCCGCTCATCCAGGCGTGGACGTCGCAGCGGATCGCCACCACCTCCGGCTCGGAGAACCATTTGTTCACGGACTTTCCCTTGCCCGGCATCGAGACGTTGAACGCGCGGTTCTTCTTCGCGACGGCCCGCACGTTGTGCAGCACCGGGTCGCTGCTCTGGAAGGTGATCGCCTGCCCGCTCTGGACGGCGAGCACGTGCGGCACGAACATGCAGCCCGCCTGGTCCATGACCGCGGGGGACGCCGGCGCCGCGAAGACGCGGTCGCCCAGCCCCGAGACGACGTGCACGTAGACGTTCCTGAGACCCCCGCCCGGCGCGACGATGACGTCCTCGGTCAGCGTCAGGGTATTGGGCTTGTGGCAGGCCGCCTCGCCCGTCATGGAGATCGCCTTGCGCGGGGGGGCCTTCCCCTCGAACCGGACGCTCCCGCGTATCACGGCGCCGCCCAGCGACGTGCCGGCCGGAACGGCCCCCGGCGGCGGCGGGGGAGGCCCGGAGTCGCGGGCACAGCCCGCGAAGGCCGCGGCGCATGCCAGGATGGCGACCGCCTGGACGACGCGGCGCCCGCGCCCGCCGGTCGGTCGCCCGGGCGCAAGCCCGCGCGCGACGGGACGCGACGCCGTCGCTGACGCATTCTCCATCTTCTGCACGTAGAACAAGTCGTTCACACTAGTCAACTGATGGGACACTGTCAACAGGCCCGGCACCCGGAGGCGCGTATCCCGGCGGGACGCGCTACGATGGTCCCGCAACCCGGTTTCCCCAGGAGGCCCCGTCATGTCCGAGCCGAAGACCGTCGCCGTCGCGATCACCGAAGTCGTTCCCGGGCTCTTCCACTACCGGATCGACGACGAGCGGATCAAGTCTCAGAGCGACGCCTACGCGGTCGCGCGGGGCGGCCGGGTCGTGTTGATCGACCCGCTGCCGCTCGAGCCCTCGCTGCTCCAGGGCCTGGGCCGCATCGAAGCGATCGTCCTGGGTGCCCCGGGCCACCAGAGGTCGTCGTGGAGCCTCCGTCGGCGGCACGGGGCGACGGTCCACGCGCCGGAGGGGGCCTCGGGTCTGGAGGAGAAGCCGGACGCCAGCTACAAGGAAGGCGACTTCCTGCCCGGCGGCCTGAAGCCGATCCAAGCACCCGGGCCGAAAGGGGCGCATTACGCCTTTCACGTCGAGGCGAAGCCTGGGCTCCTGCTGTGCACCGACTTGTGGCACATGACGCCCAGGGGAGTGGAGTTCCTCCCCGACAAGTACCTGAGCGACCCGGCCCGCGCCCGCGCCACGGCGCGTCGGCTTCTCGGGCTGGACTTCGACATCGTGTGCTTCGGACACGGCGACCCGATCCTGCGCGGCGCCCGGCACGTCCTGGCCGGGATCGTCGAGGCCGACGCCGCCGCGCGAAAGACGTAGAGCGCGGGCCGAGGGCCGCGCCTGTCGGAGAACGCGCCGGCCGGGGGCCGCGCCTGACGATCGTGGCGCCGGCGGGATCGGGGTGGGTCACTCCAGGGAGGGAGTCTCGCCCTCGAGGAAGTCCGGCAGGCGCCTGGCCGCGAACTGCAGCCCGACGTAGAACGGCCCGAACTCGGCGTAGTCGGCGCTCGCCTCGTCGAAGCGCATCTCGTAGATCAGCTTCTTGAAGACCAGGGGATCGTCGGCGAACAGGTCGACCCCCCACTCCCAGTCGTCGAAGCCGATCGAGCCGGAGATGACCTGGGTCACCTGCCCCGAGTAGGCCCGCCCGATGAAGCCGTGCTCGCGCATCATCGCGGCGCGCTTCTCGAACGGGACCGTGTACCAGTTCTTGGTCTCGCCCCGCCGCTTGTTCATGGGATAGAAACAGACGTGCCGCCGGCGCGGGATCTCCGTGTACAGGCGGCCGATCATGCGCTCGCGCTGCTTCTGCATCTCCTCGTCGAAGGCGCGCTCGAACTCTTCGGATCCCGTCTTCAGGCCGCGCAGCTTCAAGTCTTGATGGATCTTGCCGGTCATCTCGTAGAGGCCCAGCTCGACGATCGAGACGTAGGAGGTCGTGGGCTCCAGGTGATCGCTCAGGCCCAGCATCGAGACTTGAAGCCCGATGCGGCTCAGCTCGTCGAAGGTCTTGCGGAAATGCACGAGCATCAGGTCCCCCTTGTGCCCGAGGAGGTTCACCAGGGCGCTGGGGCCGTCCTTCCGGGATTCGAGCGGCGCCAGGAGGGAGGCCGCCTCGTCGGCCAGCTCCCGGCGGCGCTTCGCGGGGAGCGGCTTGACGGTCTCCCAGCGCACCCGGAACATCTGGTGCAGGACGGACCAGCCGTCGAGCGTTTCAGGGACCTGGGGGTTGTGCATCGGCACCTTCCGAAATCAGGTGGCTAGTCTAGCCGTTCCGAGGGGGCGTCACAACCCAGGATGCGCGAGGGGGTGGACATGCAGCTGGACGTCGTGGCCGCACGCCACGGCCTCCCCGACGCACGCTTCCCACTCCCGGGCGAGCCCGAGGAGCGTGGGATTGTCTGCCCCGAACTTCAGATGATACAGTTGCTGCATCACCTCGGCATTGAACGACGCCTTCAGGCCATGTCGCTCGTAGATGTCCAGAAGGGCGCGCATGCTGTCGAACTGGATGCGGCGCATGTTTCCGGAGCCATTGCCGCGCAATTCCCAATCGTCGGTCAGGACGAGCTGCACGGACGCCATGCACGACCTCTCCGGCGCAAGGAGAGCATAGCCGTCGCAGGGGCGTCAAGGCGGGCGCGAGGAGTCGGACGATGAGCCACCAGGGTTTCATCCTGCACCCGACGTACCGGATGGAGGGGGGGCGTCCGGTCGTCCACCTGTTCGGCCGCCTCGAGGACGGGCGGGCGTTTCTGGTCCGCGACCGCCGGCCGGTGCCGCACTTCTTCGTCAGGGAGTCGGACGCGAAGACGGCCGGGGAGCGCGGCGCGGCGCGCCAGACGCCGGCCGGTCTCAGGACGATGCACGGCGAGCCCGTGGTGAAGGTCGAGGTCGACGCTCCCGAGCAGACGCCCCCCCTGCGCGAGGGGCTGCAGCGGGCGGGCGTGCCGGTCTTCGAGGCGGACGTCCGGTTCGCCATGCGCTTCCTGATCGACCGCGGCATCAAGGGAGGGGTGGCGATCGCCGGGGAGGGGCGCCCGGTGGCGGCGCGGGGGGACGCCGCGGGCCCGGCGGCGCCGGCCGGCGCGGCGGGTCACGCGCCGCCGGCGGTGGACGTCGTCTTCGACGACCCCGACGTCGGTCCCTCGGATTTCAGCCCGGGGCCCGGTCTCCTGAAGATCCTGTCGATCGATCTGGAGACCGACCCGCGCGCCGAGACCATCTACTCCGCCGCCCTGGCCGGAACCGGGCTCGAGGAGGTCCTGCTGGCCCTGCCGCAGGACGGCGTGGCCCGCGCCTTCGGCGGCCGCGGTCCAGGGGAGGGAATCGTCGCCTGCGGCGACGAGCAAGGACTTCTGAAGATGCTCTTCGATCGGATGCGCCGGTTCGACTTCGACATCCTGACCGGGTGGAACGTCATCGACTTCGACCTGGAGGTCCTGGTGGCGCGCTCCCGGGCCCTGGGCGTGCCGTTCGAGGTCGGGCGCGCGCCGGGGGCCGTGCGGGTGATCCGCGAGCGCGCCTTCTGGGGGCGATCGCGGGCCGACATCGCCGGCCGCGTCGTTCTGGACGGCATCGAGCTGATGCGCGGCTCCTTCATGAAGCTCGAGGACTATCGTCTCGACACGGCGGCCCGCGCCGTGCTCGGAGAGGGAAAGATCGACCTCGGCCCCTCGGGCCCGGCGGCGACGGGGCGCGGGAAGGCGCAGGCGATCGACCGCACCTTTCACGAGAACCTGCCGCTGTTCGTGGACTACAACCTGGCGGACGCCCGGCTGGTCCTGGCGATCCTGGACAAGACCCGGCTGGTCGAGCTGGCGGTGAGGCGGAGCCTCCTGACCGGCATGCCGCTCGACCGGGTCGGCGCCAGCATCGCCTCGTTCGACTTCCTCTATCTGCACGAGCTCCGCCGCCGCGGCTTCGTGGCGCCGACGGTCGGGGGGGACGCGGAGGCGGCGGCCTCCGGCGCGGCGGCGCCGGGAGCCGGCGTTCCGGAGGAGGCGGCCACGGGCGGGCCGGTCACCGGCGGGGTGGTCATGGGCGGGGCGGTGCTGGACCCGATCCCGGGTCTCTACGAGAACGTCCTGGCGTTCGACTTCAAGAGCCTGTACCCGAGCCTCATCCGCACCTTCAACCTGGACCCGCTGGGGCATGTGACGGCCCCGCGGCCCGAGGACGGCGACGACCTGATCCGCGCCCCGAACGGCGCCCTCTTCCGGCGCGAGCCGGGGATCCTGCCCGGGCTCCTGGAACGCCTGTTTCCGCAACGCGAGGAGGCGAAGCGGCGGGGGGACGCGATCGGCGCGCACGCGGTCAAGATCCTGATGAACTCGTTCTACGGCGTCCTCGCCACGCCGGCCTGCCGCTTCTATTCCCTGCCGGTGGCCAACGCCATCACGCATTTCGGGCAGTGGGTCCTGCACTGGGCGCGCGACCGGATGGAGGGGCTGGGGCACCGCGTCCTGTACGGCGACACGGATTCCCTGTTCGTCGATTCGGGGCTTCGGGGACCCGAGGCCGGCGAGGCGGCGCTCCGGCTGGGGGCGGCGCTGCGCGACCGGATCAACGCCGAGCTGCGCGAGGAGATCCGGAAGGCGCACCGGCTCGAGAGCCAGCTCGAGCTGGAGTTCGAGTCGCTGTTCCTGAAGTTCTTCCTGCCCTCGGTGCGTCACGGCGTGGGGGGCGCCCGCAAGCGCTACGCCGGACTGCTGGCCGCGGAGGCGCCCGGCGGTGAGGGGAGGACGGTCTTCGTCGGCATGGAGGTCGTGCGGCGGGACTGGACCGAGGTGAGCAAGATCTTCCAGCGCGGACTGTTCGAGAGGTTGTTCCACGGCGTCGGGCGGGACGAGGTGCTCGCCTACACGCGCGACTTCGCGCGCGACCTCAAGGAGGGACGCCACGACGAGCACCTGGTGTACCGCAAGGCGCTCCGCAAGGGGCTCGACGAGTACACCTCGACCACGCCGCCCCACGTCAAGGCGGCCCGGCTGGTCGAGGGGAAGGTGGACGGGCTCGTCGAGTACGTCATGACCGCCTCGGGGCCGCAGCCCGCCTCCGCCCGGAACGCGCCGATCGACTACGGCCACTATGTCGAGAAGCAGCTGCGCCCGATCGCCGAGCAGGTCTTCCCCCACCTCGGGCTGTCGTTCGACGAGGCGCTGGGGGAGGCCCGGCAGATGCGGCTCTTCTAATATAATGTCTCCGGAGAAGTCGCCGATGCACCTCATCGACAGCACCCCCGAGTACGTCCAGTCGGTCTACGACCAGATGGAGCGGCGCCTGGCCGCGGTGAAGCGCCGCCTGAACCGGCCGATGACCCTGGCCGAGAAGATCGTCCTGGGCCACCTCGACGAGCCGGACACGCAGGAGCTGGAGCCGGGCAAGAGCTACCTGATGCTCCGGCCGGACCGGGTGGCGATGCAGGACGCCACGGCGCAGATGGCGCTTTTGCAGTTCCTGCAGGCCGGCCGCCCGCGCGTGGCGGTGCCGACCACCGTCCACTGCGACCACCTGATCCAGGCGCGCGCCGGCTCCGCCGCCGACATGACCGACGCCCTGAAGGAGAACGGGGAGGTCTACGAGTTCCTGCGCGCGGCGAGCGCCAAGCACGGCATCGGGTTCTGGGAGCCCGGAGCGGGGATCATCCACCAGGTGGTGCTGGAGAACTACGCCTTCCCGGGCGGCCTCATGATCGGCACCGACTCGCACACTCCCAACGCCGGCGGCCTGGCGATGGCGGCGATCGGCGTCGGCGGGGCCGATGCCGTGGACGTCATGGCCGGGTTCGCCTGGGAGGTGCTGTACCCGACCGTCATCGGAGTGCGCCTTCTCGGCGAGATGTCGGGCTGGACCGCGCCCAAGGACGTCATCCTGAAGGTGCTCGGCATCCTGACCGTCACCGGGGGGACGAACCGGATCGTCGAGTATTTCGGCCCGGGGGCGCGCACCATCTCCTGCACCGGCAAGGGGACGATCACCAACATGGGGGCGGAGCTCGGGGCCACGACCTCGATCTTCCCCTTCGACGACCGCATGGACGCCTACCTGCGCGCCACCGGCCGGGCCCCCCTGGCCGATCTGGCGCGGGCCCGCCCCCACCTCGTGGGGCCCGATGCCGAGGTCGAGGCGGAGCCGAAGGCGTACTTCGAGAGGGTCATCGAGATCGACCTGTCGAGACTGGAGCCGCACCTGGTCGGGCCGCATACGCCCGACCTGGCGCGCCCGGTCTCCGAGATGGCGTCGGCCGTGGGGGAGCACGGCTACCCGGACGACATCTCGGTGGCGCTGGTCGGCTCGTGCACCAACTCGTCGTACGAGGACATCACGCGCGCGGCCGACGTGGCGCTGCAGGCGAGGCATCACGGGGCCCGGATGGCGGTCCCGCTCCTGGTGACGCCGGGGAGCAACCAGATCTTCGAGACGATCAAGAGGGACGACCAGATGGCGGCCCTGGAGGCGGTGGGGGCCACGGTCCTGGCGAACGCCTGCGGCCCGTGCATCGGGCAGTGGCGCCGCGAGGAGATCAAGAAGGGGCAGCGCAACACCATCGTCACGTCGTTCAACCGCAATTTTCCGGGGCGCAACGACGCCAACCCGGAGACCCTGGCGTTCATGGGGAGCCCGGAGATCGTCATGGCCTACGGCCTGGCCGGGCGGCTGTCGTTCAATCCGCTGCGCGACGAGCTGCCGGGGCCCGGGGGGCCGTGGACCCTCAAGCCGCCGGCGAAGGCCCCCGAGATCCCGGAGCGCGGCTTCGTCCTGTCGCGCCAGGGGTTCGTGCCCCCCGCCGACGATCCGGGCTCGGTGGAGCTGCGGGTCGACTCGAACAGCGAGCGGCTCCAGATCCTTCAGGCGTTCGGTCCGACGGCCGACGCCGACTTCGTGGACATGCCGTTGCTTTTCAAGACGAAGGGGAAGACGACGACCGATCACATCTCCCCCGCCGGCTTCTGGCTGCGCTTCCGCGGCCACCTCGACAAGATCAGCGACAACATGTTCACCGGCGCCGTCAACGCCTTCACCGGCGAGCGCGGCAAGACAATGAACCTGATGACCGGCGAGCGCGGCGCCGACGTCCCGAAGGTGGCGCGCGCCTACAAGGCGGCGGGCCGGAAGTGGGTCGTGGTGGGGGACGAGAACTACGGCGAGGGCTCGAGCCGCGAGCACGCCGCGATGTCGCCGCGCTACCTGGGCTGCGCCGCGATCATCGCCCGGTCCTTCGCCCGCATCCACGAGAGCAATCTGAAGAAGCAGGGGGTGCTGCCGCTGGTGTTCGCGGATCCCGCCGCCTACGACCGCGTGCGCGAGACCGACCGGATCACCCTGTCCAACCTGAGCGATCTGGCTCCGGGGGTTCCGGTCGACGCCATCCTGCGGCACGACGACGGGTCGATCGACACCGTCGCGCTCAGGCACAGCCTGAACAACGAGCAGATCGCCTGGTTCCGCGCCGGCTCCGCCCTGAACCTCCTGCGCCGGCAGGAAGGGAACGCCTCCGGCATCGTGGCGCCGCCGCCGGCCTGATCGGGCGCGTTCCGCCACGCTCCGGGTGTCGAATGCCTGAGCTCCCCGAAATCGAGACGATCCGCCGCGGGCTCGGCCCGCTTCTCATCGGCCGTCGCGTCCAGGGGATTGTCGTGCGCGACGATCGGCTGCGCGAGCCGATCAAGAGACGTGGGCTCCTGAGGCTGCGCGGCGCCCGGGTCGAGGCGATCCGCAGGCGCAGCAAGTACCTTCTGCTCGACACCGACGCCGGCCTGACCCTGCTGGTCCACCTGGGCATGACGGGGCAGATCTGGGTCTGTGACGCCGGCCGGCCGCGCCGGCCGCACGAGCACGTGGTTCTCGCGCTCGACGACGGCCGCGAGCTGCGCTACGCCGACACCCGCCGCTTCGGGCTCCTGGAGGTCGTGCGCAGCGACCGGCTCTCCGGCCACCCGCGGCTGAAGGGCCTCGGCCCGGAGCCGCTCGAGGACGGCGTGAATGCGGAACTCCTGTTCCGCGCCGGGAGGGGCCGGGCCAAGCCGGTGAAGAACTTCCTCATGGACACCCGCGCCATCGCGGGCGTGGGGAACATCTATGCCTGCGAGGCGCTCCACCGGGCCGGGATCGGCCCGAGACGGGCGATCGGGCGGATCGGACTTCCGGGCTGGGGGCGGCTGGTCGCCAGCCTGCGGGAGGTCCTGAACGAGGCGATCTCCGCCGGAGGGACGACGCTGCGGGATTTTCTGAACGCGGACGGGGACGCGGGCTACTTCGCGATCTCGCTGCGCGTCTACGACCGGAAGGGGAAGCCGTGCGGGCGGTGCGGCGGTCCGATCCGCCGCATCGTCCAGGCCGGGCGCAGCACCTTCTACTGCCCGGGCTGCCAGCGCTGAGTCCTGCCGGGACGCCGAGCCTGGCTCAGGCCGACCGGCGCCCGGCCGCGCCGCTCGGGCGCTCGGCGTCCAGGGCCTTGCGGACCCGGTCGTACTCCTTCTGAATCGCCGAAAGGCGGAGCCCGGCCTCGTTCAACCTGCCGGCCTTCCCGCATTCCTCAAGGCCGGCGCACATTTCGGACAGCTCGCGTGCACCGAGGGTACCGGAGCTGCCCTTGAGGCTGTGGGCCGCCTTGACCAGCGCTTCCCTGTCCCCTCGAAGGGCTGCGTCGCTCAACGTCGCCAGGCGCGCGGGGGCCTCCTCGAAAAACTTGTCGATGAGCATGGCGAGAAATCCGCCATGCCCCCCGTCGGCCTGCCGCAACTGGCCGAACACTTCCGGATCGAGGGGGTTGCCGGGCCGGCCTTTCTTTTTCTTCCCGGAGCCCGACCTGGATGGGGAAGCGGGCTTCCGATCGGCGGGAGCCTTCCCGTCCGAGGGGGAGCGCGCCGGGCGCGCGGACTGGGAACCGGTGTTGGCCGCCGGCCGCGGCGGGATCCAGCGCTCCAGCGTGGTCTTCAGGTCCTCCATCTTCACGGGCTTGGGGAGATAGTCGTCCATGCCGGTGGCCAGGCACTTCTCGCGGTCGCCGCGCATGGCGTTCGCCGTGGCCGCAACGATCGGCATGTGCCGCCCCGTGATCCTCTCCGCCTCCCGGATGGCCCGGGTCGCTTCGAAGCCGTCCATCTGAGGCATCTGGCAATCCATCAGGATCAGGTCGAAGGGCATCGTGCGAAACGCTTCCAGCGCCTCAGCGCCGTTCGCGGCGACCTCGGCGTGGTAGCCGAGCCGGCGCAGAATCTGGACCGCGACCATCTGGTTCGTCTCGTTGTCGTCCGCTACCAGGACGCGTCTCTGGCCCTGCGCCTTGGCCTCCTTGAGGCTGTGGCGTGTGACCAGCGGGCGCTGGACCGCCTGGCCGCCTGTTGCGACAGCCACCGTGCCGCCCGCCGCGGCCTCGGCCCCGCCGGCCGGGATGCCCGCCGTATCGCCCGTCATGACCGTGGCGATGCAGTCGTAGAGCTGCGACTGCCCCGACGGCTTGGTGAGGTATCCGGCGTAGCCGGCCCGGTGCGCTTCGGCGGCATGGCCCCGGATGCCGATGCTGGTCAGCATGATCAGCCGCAGGTCCGCAAGTCGGCGGTCGGTCTTGATCGCGCGGGCGAGCTGCAGGCCGTCCATCTCGGGCATCTGCATGTCGACGATCGCCAGGTCGTGACGCTGTCCCCTGTTCGCGGCGGCGGCGAGGATCCCCAGCGCCTCACGGCCTCCGGGCGCCTCCTCGGGAATCATTCCCCACGAGCGGGCCTGCTCCATCAAGATCCGGCGGTTCGTGGTGTTGTCGTCCACGACGAGCAGCCGGAGACCGCGCAAGCTCTCGCGCGGCGGTGGCGGGGCCCCGACGGCTCCGGCACGATTCTCGAGCCGCACCGTGAACCAGAACGTGCTCCCCTTGTCCGGCTCGCTCTCGACGCCGATCCGGCCGCCCATCAGCTCGGTGAGCTGGCGGGAGATTGCCAGGCCGAGGCCGGTCCCTCCGAACTTGCGCGTGGTCGATCCCTCGGCCTGCATGAACGGCTGGAACAGGCGATCGCGCGACTCCGCGTCGATGCCGATGCCGGTGTCGGAGACTTCGAAGCGGATGGTCCGGCTCTCCCCCCCCTCCGCGGCCAGCCTGGCGCGCAGGACCACCTCGCCGCTCTGCGTGAACTTGATCGCGTTGCCGACCAGGTTGATCAGGATCTGGCGCAGGCGGCCCGGATCCCCGCGCACCGCACCGGGCACCTCGGGGTGGACCAGGAAGGCGAGCTCCAGCTTCTTGTGGTGAGCCTTTTCGGCGAGGAGATTCACGGCCTCCTGCACCACGGTGTGCAGGTCGAAATCGATCATCTCGATCTCGAGCTTGCCCGCCTCGATCTTGGAGAAGTCGAGGATGTCGTTGACCAGGGTCAGGAGAGCCTCGCCCGATCCACGGAGCATCCGGACGTACTCGCGCTGGTCGGCCGTCAGCTCGGTGTCCATCAGGAGCCCGGTCATGCCGATCACGCCGTTCATCGGCGTTCGGATCTCGTGGCTCATGTTGGCCAGGAACTCCGACTTCGCACGGGTCGCGGCCTCGGCCGCATCACGCGCCTTGCGCGTTTCCCCTTCGATCTGCTTGCGCTCCGTGACGTCCAGGACGCTGCCGATGTGCTCGGTGATCGCGCCCGAGAGGTCGTGGACCACCCCCGATCGGACGTGCGCGACGCGGACGATCCCCTCCGGAGTCTGGTACCGAATCTCGCGGTCGAATGCGCGCCCCTCGCGCGCGCAGGCGCCCCACTCCTCGAACACGCTGGCGCGGTCTTCCGGATGGATCCCCCGGCTCCAGCCGTCCCCGAGGCTCTCCTCCAGGCTCAGTCCCGTCAGGTGCTGCCAGCGTGGGTTGGTATAGACGCACCGTCCGGCCGCATCGGTCTGGAAGATCCCGATCGGTGACGATTCGCTCAATTTGCGGAAACGGTCTTCGCTCTTCCTGAGGTCGGCGGTCCTGGCCTGGACCTGTGTCTCCACGAGGTCGTTCACGCTCTCGAGCTGCGCGCGGCGCCCGGCGATGCCCCGCATCTCCTGGATCCCCTGCAGGCAGGCCGCGATCAGGAATAGGTCCTCGAAGACGACCCACCAGGCGTGCTCGATCGTGCGCCAGATGCTGGCCGACAGGACGCCGTACACCGACTCGGGCCACAGCAGGCCGCGCAGCAGATGATCCAGGGCGACCACCACCGTCGCGGTGATGAGCACGCGCCAGTCGCGGTAGAAGGCCAGGAAGGCCAGGGAGCCGAAGACGATGAAGTGCGTCTCGATCCGGCCGCCGGTGAGATGGATCAGGAGACCGGCAAAGAGCATCTGGCCGATCGCGATGGCGTGCCGGGTGAGGTGGGTCCCGGGTCGCATCAGGGCCAGGGTGATCGGGAAGGCGGAGATGGCGCCGCCGAGCAGGAGGGCAGCCCAGAGGTGGATGTGCAACGTGCTCGAGGTTCCCGCCCACGCGAGGGGTGAAATCAGGAGCGCGACGGCGATCCCTCCAGCCCACTCGGCCGCCAGAAGACCGGCGAACAGGCGATCGGTCCTCCGGATGATCCTGCCGTGGTGCTCGCGAAAGTGGGCGTCGGCGCGGAGGGCAGCCGGTCCGTCGAGGCGGAGCTCCATGGTGTGGGGTGACATCAGCCGCCCGCGGCGCGCCGCGCCCGGGCGCGGCCGAGCAGGGCCTTGATGCGGGCGGCCAGGCGCTTCGGCTCGACCGGCTTGGCGAGGTAGTCATCGGCGCCGATCTCGAGGCCCTTCGACTCGGACTCGACGCTGGTCTCGGAAGTCAGAATGATGATGGCCGCACCGCGCGTCCGGGGATCCTCGCGCAACGCCTTCGTGAGGGCGATCCCGTCCATGCCCGGCATGTTCAGGTCGCTCACCACGACCTCAGGCGTCGCGCTTTGAGCCAGCTTGAGACCGGCGACGCCGTCCTCGGCGACCAGGACCTCGAAGCCCTCGTTTTCCAGGAAGTACTTGATGACCGTGACCACCGTCGGGCTGTCCTCCACGACCAGCACGCGGCACGTGGCGCCGGCGGCCATGGACCCGGTGGCGGACGACTGCGAGGCGGCCGCCGGCGCGGGACGGGACGGTGCCTCCTGGGGGGCGTGCCAGACGCCCGCCCCGGGTTTCGCCTCGTCCGGAGGGGCCACGCGCAGCACTTCCTCGAGGGTCGTCAGGCCCTGGGCCGCCTTGTCGATGCCGTCCTCCATGAGCGATCGCATGCCGGCCCGTCGCCCCGCCTCGCGAAGCTGGTGCTCGGGCGCCCGGCGGCCGATCAGATCGCGGATCTCGTCCGTGACCAGGAGCAGCTCGTGGATCGCCACGCGTCCGCGGTAGCCCGATTGGGCGCACGCGTCGCAGCCTGCGCCGGCCCGCCAGCGGGGCGTTCCGGGCGGCGTCGCCGCCCGGCCGATTTTCTCCAGGGTGTCCGCCGCAGGCGCGGCGTCGCGCGCGCAATCCTGGCAGACCCTCCGGGTCAGCCGCTGGGCCAGGATGCCGCAGACGGAGGAGGCGACCATGAACGGCTCGATACCGAGGTCGATGAGGCGCGAGATCGACGAAGGGGCGTCGTTGGTGTGCAGGGTGCTCAGGATGAGATGCCCTGTCTGGGCCGCCTCCAGCGCGATGCCGGCGGTCTCCTGGTCGCGGATCTCTCCCACCAGGACGATGTTCGGGTCCTGGCGCAGAATGGAGCGCAGGCCGGCGGCGAAGGTCACACCGGCCTTCGTGTTGATCTGCACCTGGTTGATCCCCGCGAGCTGGTACTCGATCGGATCCTCGACCGTGATGATGTTCTTGACCGGGGACTTGACCCAGTTGAGGGAGGCATAGAGCGTCGAGGTCTTGCCGCTGCCCGTGGGGCCCGTGACCAGGATCATCCCCTGGGGACGCGACAGCAGCTCCTGGAACCGTCGCAGATGATCCGCCGAGAACGCCAGCTGGCTCATTTCGATCCGGGCATTGGCGCTGTCCAGGAGACGGATGACGACCTTCTCGCCGAAGTTGGTCGGCAGCGACGAGACGCGCAGGTCGATCTTCCTCTGCTGGACGCGCAGCCGGCTGCGTCCGTCCTGCGGCTTGCGCCGCTCGGCGATGTCCATTCCCGAGATGATCTTCAGCCGCGAGACGACCGACAGCTGCAGGTGCTTCGGGATCTTCAGCACGTCCCTCAGCATCCCGTCCACCCGTTGCCGCACCAGGAGGGAGTCCTCCTGCGGCTCGATGTGGATGTCGCTCGCTCCCGACTTGGCCGCGTCGGTCAGGATCAGGTTCACCAGGCGGACGATCGGCGGCAGGCGCACGTCCTTCGCCAGCTCGGCCGGATCGAGGACCTCGTAGTCCTCTTCGTGCGACGATTCGAGCTCGCCCTCCGGGGCGACATTGGGCATCAGGTCGTACTGCGTGCGGGAATCGGGCACTTCCGGGAAGAGGTCCTTCACCATCTTCATGATGGCGGTTTCGGCGGCCACCGCCGCGACGATCCACTTGCTCGTCCGGAACTCCACGTCCTGGATCGTGGAGTGATCCAGGGGATCGGCCATGGCCAGCCCCAGGGATCGGCCCTGGGCCCCGAGAGGGAGCACCTTCCGCTGGCGGCAGAACGCGGCGGGCAGGCAGAGGTCCGACTCGGCGGGCGGCCCCGTCTCGGCCAGGTCGACGAACTCGAGGCCGAGCCCCTTCGCGACCGCCCGGGCGACGTCGATTTCGGACGCCAGGCCCAGTTCGGACAGGATCCGGCCGATCGATCCGCCATCGCGCGCCTGGATTTCGAGGGCCCTGGCCAGGCCGGCCTCGTCGGCGAGCCCGGACTGCCTGAGAATCTCCTGGATCAGCGGCCGCTTCATCGATCCGCTCCTGTCGTGAGAATCTCCGAACCAAGAATCCGTGTCGCCACGCGGCGGTCGAAGACGAGCCTGTCCGAGTCAGCCATCGTCAATATAGGCCTGCGGATCGGAACGTCCAACGGAGGGGCGGGAACGCCGCGGGCGCGGCGTGGGGAGGGCCGTGAGCGATTACGTTTTCGTGTCCGTGTCTCCGCCAGGAACCCACAGGACGTCGGCCCGGCCGCCGTCGTTGGCGCGGCGCGCCATCACGAACAGGAGGTCGGACAGCCGGTTCAGATAGATGATCACTCGGGGATTCACACGATCCTGGCGCTCCAGGGCCACGACCCGCCTCTCGGCGCGTCGACAGACGGTGCGCGCCAGGTGCAGCCAGGCGGAGGCCGGGCTCCCTCCGGGGAGGACGAAGCTCCTCAAAGGCCGGAGACCGCCGTTGAAGCGATCGATGGCCTCCTCGAGGGGCCTCACGTGCGCCGCCGTGATCCGCAGCGCCCGCCGGGCCGTCTTCCCGCCGTTTCCCCGCTTCTCGGGCACGCACAGGTCGGCGCCGACGTCGAACAGATCGTTCTGGATGCGCTTCAGCAGATCGGCCCCTTCGAGGTCGAGTCCCGCCGCAATCGCCAGGCCGAGCGCCGCGTTCAGCTCGTCCACCGTTCCGAACGCCTCGACGCGACGGTGGTCCTTGGCGACGCGCCGCCCGTCACCGAGCGCGGTCGTCCCTTTGTCGCCGGTCTTCGTGTAAATCCTCGACAGCAGCACCATGGCGGCGATCCTAGCATCGACTGGACACTTGACACGGCCCGGGGCGGATGTTCTGATCACCCGATGGCCCGCACTGTGAAACCTCACCGTCGGCGGACCCCCCGCAAGGCCCCGGCCCGCGCGCCGGGGGCCGGATCGGCCGCCTCCAGAGACAAGGCGCACCTGCGCCTGCGCGTCAACGGCGAGATCCTTGAGGTCGCCTGCGCGCCGCACAAGACGCTCCTGGAGGTCGTGCGCGAGGATCTCGGTCTGACCGGGACGAAGCACGGCTGCGAGCTGGGGGAGTGCGGCACCTGCACCGTTCTCGTCGACGGAAGGCCGCAGCTCTCCTGTCTCGTCCTGGCGCTGGAATGCGAGGATCGGCCGATCGTCACGGTGGAGGGGCTCGCCGACGGGCCCCGGCCGCATCCGCTTCAGACCGCCTTCGCCGAGCTGGGCGCCGCGCAGTGCGGCTACTGCACGCCCGGCATTCTCTGCGCCGCCTCGGCGCTTCTCGACGAGAGGCCGGAGCCGACGCGCCAGGAGATCAGGGAGGCGCTGTCGGGCAACCTGTGCCGCTGCACGGGCTACATCAAGATCTTCGAGGCGGTCGAGCTGGCCGCCCGCCGCCTGCGGGATCCCCAGGCGCATCCGTCGGAGGAGACCCTCTATGGCCGGCGCGTCTAAAGGCCCGAACGGCGCGGCAACCCGGCAGGGGAGCCGCGACCTGCGCGTCGTCGGGACGCCGGTCCGCAAGGTGGACGGGCTGTCGAAGTGCGCGGGCGTCACGAAATTCGCGGACGACATCGTCCTGCCGCGCATGCTGTTCTGCAAGCTGCTCCGCGCCCCCGTGCCGCACGCGCGGATCGTGCGCGTCGACACCGACAAGGCCCGGACGATGCCGGGGGTCGTCGCCATCCTGACGGGCGCCGAGCTGCCGATCCCGTTCGGCATCCTGCCGGTGAGCCAGGACGAGCACGCCCTCTGTCCCGACCTCGTGCGCTTCGTGGGCGATCCGGTGGCCGCCGTGGCGGCCGTCGACGAAGACGCGGCGTTCGACGCCATGAACGCCATCGCCGTCGAGTACGAGCCCCTGAAGCCGGTGATGTCGATCGAGCAGGCGATCGCCACGCCGTCGCCGCGCATCCACGATTATGGCGACGAGGGGAACATCCACAAGAAGGTGGCCCTCGAATTCGGCGACGTCGACCGCGGCTTCCGCGAGGCGGACGAGATCTTCGAGGACGTCCTGTTCTACGAAGGAAGCACGCACCTGCCGATGGAGCAGCATGCGGCCGTCGCGGCGGTCGACCCGGACGGCAAGCTGACGGTCTGGTCGAGCACGCAGACCCCGCACTATGTCCACCGGGCCCTGGCGAAGGTGCTCCAGATGTCTCCGGCGCACGTCCGGGTGATCGCCTGCCCCAACGGCGGCGGCTTCGGCGGGAAGAGCGATCCGTTCAACCACGAGATCGTCGTCGCCCGGCTCGCCCTCATGACCGGCCGGCCGGTGAAGATCACGCTGACACGCGAAGAGGTCTTCTACTGCCACCGCGGGCGCCACCCGGTCCTGATGCGGATCAGGACCGGCGTGTCACGCAACGGCCGGATCAAGGCGATGGACTTCACGAGCGTGCTCGACGGGGGCGGCTACGGGTCGTACGGAGTCGCCAGCACGTATTACACCGGGGCGCTGCAGACGGTGACCTACGCGATCGACAGCTACGCGTTCAGGGGCGCGCGCGTCTTCACCAACAAGCCGCCGTGCGGTCCGAAGCGGGGGCACGGCACCCCGCAGCCGCGCTTCGCCCTCGAAGTCCAGATGGACAAGATCGCCGAGAGGCTCCAGATCGATCCCGCCGACCTGCGGCTCAGGCACCTGGTCCCCCCGGACTCGCTCACGGCCAACTTCATGCGCGTCGGCTCGATGGGGCTCGGGAAGTGCATCGAGGCCGTCGTCGACGGCTCCGGCTGGAAGGGGAAGTTCGGCCGCCTGCCGCACGGCAAGGGGGTGGGGCTCGCCTGCTCGTCATACATCTGCGGCGCGGGGCTGCCGATCTACTGGAACAGCATGCCGCACACGGGCGTGCAGCTCAAGCTCGATCGCGGCGGCGGGGTCACCGCGTTCTGCGGCGAGATCGACATCGGGCAGGGGTCGGACACGGTCCTGGCGCAGGTCGTGGCCGAGGTGCTCGGCATAGACCCCTACGACATCCGCGTCGTCTTCGGCGACACCGACCTGACGCCGGTCGACCTCGGCTCCTACAGCAGCCGCGTCACCCTGATGATGGGGAACGCCGCCATCCAGGCGGCGGAGCGCGCCCGGGAGCTGCTGGCGAAGGCCGCGGCCGAGAAGCTCGGCGTGCCGGCCGAGCAGGTCGGCTTCGGCGGAAGGCGCGTGTTCGATGTCTCGGACCCGGGGCGCGGCCTCGCCTTCGCGGAGGCGGTGGTCCTGGCCGAGGCGAGGTTCGGCACCCTGGGCACGGTCGGCTCGTACACGCCGCCCCCCTCGGCCGCGCGCTACAAGGGGGCGGGCGTCGGCCCGTCCCCCGCCTACTCGTACAGCGCCGCCGTCGTGGAGCTGGACGTCGATCCGCGCACCGGCTGGATCACGGTCGAGCGCGTCCACCTGGCCCACGACGTCGGGCGGTGCATCAATCCCGTCCTGGTGGTCGGCCAGATCGAGGGGAGCGTCTACATGGGCCTCGGCGAGGCGCTCATGGAGGAGCACGTCTTCAGGGGCAACCGGAACGGCGTGCACAAGAACCCGTCGCTCCTCGAGTACAAGAGCCCGACGACCATGGAAATGCCGGACGTCGTCTCCTACATCATCGAGGACCCCGATCCGAACGGGCCGTTCGGCGCCAAGGAGGTCGGCCAGGGGCCGCTCCTGCCGATCGCCCCGGCGGTGGTGAACGCCGTGCACGACGCCGTCGGCGTGCGGATCGACGAGGTGCCGGTCACGCCGGAGAAGATCCTCAGGGCGCTCGACTCCCCCGCGAAACGCATCGGACCGAGAGGCGTGCCGGCCCTCCGCTGGCCCGAGCCGATTCGGGTGGCGACGCCGTGGGAGGGGGGCGCCGGGCGGCCGGTGGAGACGGCCCCGGCGAACCAGGGGACGCGGCGATGATGCGGCTCCCGAAGTTCCGGTATTACGCTCCCGGCGGCGTGGCGGAGGCGGCGGCGATCCTGCACGGAGAGGGGCCCCTGGCCATGGTCGTCGCCGGGGGCACCGACCTCTATCCCAACATGAAGCGACGCCACCAGAGCCCCCGGGTCGTGATCGGCCTCAGGAAGATCGACCGGCTGCGCGGGATCCGGGGGACGCCGGAGCGCGGCGTCTGGATCGGCCCGGGCACGACCCTGACCGATCTGGAGGAGAGCCCCCTCCTCCGCCGGGACTATCCGGGACTGTGGGAGGCCATCCATTCGATCTCCACCCCGATCCTGCGGAACATGGGGACGATCGGCGGCAACGTCTGTCTCGACACTCGCTGCAACTACTACAACCAGAACTACGAGTGGCGCCGCGCGATCAACTTCTGCATGAAGTGTGACGGCACGATCTGCTGGGTGGCCCCCGGGAGCGACATCTGCCTCGCCGTGAACTCGAGCGACACCGCCCCTGTCCTGTGCGCCTACGGCGCGCGCTTTCACCTGGCGTCCAGGAAAGGGGAGCGGACCCTCGAGGCCCGGGAGTTCTACCATCGCGACGGCATCCGCTACATGACCAAGCGTGCCGACGAGATTCTCACCGGGATCACCCTGCCCCCGGGCGCCGCGCGCCTCCGCTCGGTCTACCGGAAGCTCCGCCGCCGCGAGGCGTTCGACTTCCCGGTCCTCGGCGTGGCCGCCTGCGTCCGTCTCGAGAAGGGAGTGGTCGCCGACGCCCGCCTCTGGCTCGGCGCCGTCTCGATGTCCCCCGTCGAGGCGGCCGGCTCCCAGGCCGCCCTCACCGGCCGGCCGCTCACCGACGAGTCGATCGAGGAGGCCGCCCGGCTCGCCTATCCCCTCGCCAAGCCGGTGGACAACACCGACTTCGGGCTCCGCTGGCGCAAGGAGATGACCCTCCACTTCGTACGCCAGGCGCTCTCGGCCCTCCGACAGGGCAACTGAGGCCTTCTCACGCCCTGGGGACCGCAAAAAAGTATTCCCCCTCCATCCCGATTCGAAAAGTCAGCCCTTCGCGCGCCGCTTGACCGGACGTCGGGGGTTCGCCTAGAGTCGCGCGCCATGACGAACGGCGCAGCGCACCCGAGGAAGGCGACCACCTTCCATCTCGTCTTCATGACGTACTCCGTGATTTGCAGCGGGGCGTACGGCCTGGAGGAGATGATCTCGGGGTCGGGGCCGGGCATCGCCCTTCTGACGCTGGTGGTCCTGCCGTTCGTGTGGGCCGTGCCGATCGCCCTGGCCTGCGCGGAGCTGTCGGCGCGTTATCCGGTGGAAGGGGGGTATTACCGCTGGGCCCGGATGGCGTTCGGCGATTTCACGGGGTACATGGCGGGGTGGCTCGTCTGGCTGGCGAACATCGCGACCAACGGGACCTTCGCGGTCCTGTTCGCCAACTACCTGAAGTACTGGTACCCGGACCTGCCGTCTTTCTGGCACTGGGTGGTGGCGGCGGCGGTGGTGTGGGTAACGGTCCTCCTGAACTGGTGGGGCATCCGGCTGGTCGGCACCACCAGCGTCGTCCTGACGGTCTTGATTTTCTTTCCCTTCCTCGGCATCACCCTGCTGGGCCTGGCGCACTTCGACCACAACCCGCTGGTGCCGTTCGTGAACCCGGAGAGGGGGCCCCTCTCGGCGTTCGCGGCGGGGCTCGGAATCGCCATCTGGCTGTACTCCGGATTCGAGAAGCTCACGACGAACGCCGGCGAAGTCGAGCGGCCGTCCCGCGCCTTTCCGATCGCCCTGGCGATCGCCGTGCCGATGGCGGCCGGCAGCTACATCATCCCGACGTTCGCGGCCCTGGCGGGCCACGGGCACTGGAGCGAGTGGGGGGAATCGTATTTCTCGGTCGCGGCGCACGCGCTCGGCGGACCGGCGCTCGGCGCGGCGATGGCGGCGGGGGGGCTGGTCAGCAGCATGTGCCTCCTGATGGTCACGACTCTCGGACAGTCGAGACTGCCGATGGTCCTGGCGGAGGACGGGCTCTTCCCGCGCGTCTTCGCGCGCCGGCACCCGCGGTTCGAGACGCCGACCGTGTCGCTGGTCGTGGGCGGGGTCGCCCTCAGCCTCCTGGTCCTGGTCCGGTTCTCCTACCTGGCGGGGATGTTCTCCCTCGTGCAGGTCCTGGCGTACCTCCTGATCTTCGCGGCCCTCCTGCGCCTGCGATCGCACGCCCCGCGGGCGGAGTCCCCCCCGGACGCGCTTCCGGAAGAGGCGCCGTTCCGGATCCCTCTCGGCACGGCCGGCCTGGCGCTGATGACGGTGCCGAGCCTGATCCTGTCCGGCATGGTCATCGTCGAGAGCATCTGGCCCGCCGGCGTATTCGACAAACGGCAGGCGTTGGTCGACCTCCTGGTCTTCGCCTCGGGACCCCTCACCTACGTCCTGTTCAGGATGACGGGGCGGGGACCGAATATGCCGTAGGGGCATTTTCTTCTAAAGGGTCTAGACAGGAGCGGCTGGATTGGGGACAATGCACGGATTCATGGGACAACCGGTATGCAGTGGTCTGTGAACAACCGCTTTCGCGGTAGCGGCGATCGGCGGTCCCACTATTTTGGAGGTCGAGTCAGATGCCCAAGGGTAAGGTGAAGTGGTTCAACGACAGCAAGGGTTACGGTTTCATCACACCGGACGACGGCGGCAAGGATGTCTTCGTCCACCACACTGCGATCCAGGCGCAGGGGTTCCGCTCCCTCGCTGAGGGGGACGCCGTGGAGTTCGAGATCGAGCAGGGACAGAAGGGCCCGGCCGCCGCGAACGTCCGGAAGATCTGACCTCGACGCTCCAGCTGCTGTCCTTAAGGAAGGGCCGCTCCGCAAGGGGCGGCCCTTTTCATGTCCGGCCTACCTGAGGGTGCGATCGAAGAACTCGACGAGGCGCGTTTCCAGGTACGTCCGGTCCTTCTCCCCGCGCGGCAGGTGCCGCTCGTCCGGGAAGATGAGCAGGTCGTACCGCTTCTGGGCCGAGTTGAGGGCGTTGATGAGGCGCGCGGTGTGGCGGAAATGCACGTTCTCGTCCGCCATCCCATGGACGATCAGGAGCTTCCCCTTCAGCAGGGGAGCGAGGGGCAGGAGCGAGCTGTCGCGGTAGCCGGCGGAGTTCTCCTGGGGCTTCCCCATGTAGCGCTCGGTGTAGTGCGTATCGTAGCCGTCCCAGTCGGCCACCGGCGCACCGGCGACCGCGGCCTTGAAGAGGTCCGGCGCCTTCAGGAGGCAGCGCGCCGCCATGTACCCGCCGTACGACCACCCGTAGATGCCGATCCGCTCCCCGTCCACGTAAGGCAGGCGGGCGAGCCAGCGCGCCCCGGCGATCTGATCCTCCACCTCGACCGACCCGAGCCGGCGATCGAGGGCGGTCTCGAACGCCTGGCCGCGGCGTGGTGTGCCGCGATTGTCGAGCCGGAAGACGATGAATCCGTGCCGGGCGAGATACTGGGCGCGCAGGTCCTGCGTCAGCTCCCAGGAATCCTTGACCGTCTGTGCCGTCGGCCCGCCGTAGACGCGCACGATGGCCGGGTACTTCCGGCCCTTCTCGAGGGTCCGCGGCCTGTAGATCGCGCCGTGCAGGACGGTGCCGCCTTCGACTTGGAGCGTGACGAGCTCCGGTGGCGCGAGGCCGAGCGCCCTGGGCTCGGGATCGGCGTTTTCATCGAGCACGCGCACCTGCCGGCCGGAACCGTCCTTGAGCAGGACGCGCGGGGGCATGGCGGCGCTGTCGTGCACGTCGACGAAATGCCGGCCGTCGAGCGAGAAGGTGGCCTGGTGCCATCCCGTCTCGGGCGTCACCCGTTCGACGGGCCCGCCCTCGAGCCTTGTCTTGAAGATGGGCCGCTCCAGCGGGCCGTCCTTGGCGCCGGAGAAGTAGACGACCCCGTCCTTCTCGTCCACTCCGTCCAGGGCATCCACCGGCCAGTCTCCCGAGGTCAGGCGGCGGACGAGCGCCCCGTCCCGTGCCCGCAGCTCGAGGCGCCTGAATCCGGCCGACTCCGCCGACCAGAGAAACCGCCCGTCGCTCAAGGGGCGCAGGTCATTGTGGAGCTCGACCCAGGTGTCGGAGCGGTCCTCCAGGAGAAGCGCGGCGCGTCCGGTTGGGGCATCGACGCGCCACAGCTTCAGGCTCTTCTGGTCGCGGCTCTGGACCTGGACCAGCAGCGTTCCGTCCTCGTCCCAGCGCACGCGCGCAAGGTAGACATCCCCCCCGCCGTCCGGCAGGCGGACCCAGACGGTCTTGCCTCCCGACGCGGGGACGATGCCGAGCCTGACCCGGGCGTTCGGACCTCCTGCGAAGGGGTAGCGCGACGATTCGACTTCCGGCGCGTCCTTGCCCTGGTGCACGATCGGGTAGACGGAAATACCGGTCTCGTCCACTTCGGTGTAGGCGATCAGGAGTCCATCGGACGACCACCAGAACCCGGACGATCGGTCCATCTCCTCCTGGGCGATGTACTCGGCGACTCCGTGAAACAGGCCGTCGCGCGCCCCCTCCGTCAGAGAGATCTCCCGGCGTGTGGCCAGGTCGAGGACGCGCAGATCTCCGTCGCGGGCGTACGCCAGGCGCGTGCCGTCCGGGGAAAGCTGGGGGTCGATTTCGGACGCCTCGGTCTCCGTCAGGCGGAGCGGCTCCCGCCCCGGTTGGACGAGGTACACGTCGCCGAGCCAGTCGAACACGGCCACGTCGGCCTTCGCCGCCAGGCGATAGAGGGTGATCCCCTTGTCCTGGATCCTGAGTCGCTCGCGGCGGAGGATCTCCTCGGGGGTGAGTCCGGATTCGGACAGGGAGCTGGCCTGCGGCGGCCGGGCGATGACCTCGCGGATGCCGCTCGCCACGTCCTCCCTGAAGAGCACCCGGGCCGCCCCGGTCCCCTCGAGTCCCAGGAAATAGAGGTAGCGCCCATCGTGGCCGAACCGGAAAGTCCCCGGGATGCGAATTCCCGGCGGCGGGTATCTGGCGACGCGTTCGAGGGTCAGCGGGTCGTGGGGATCGACCTCACGGGATCGTCTCCTCAGGTCTCCGGGGGCGGAGCCGGCGGCGAGGGCCAGCGCGATGGTGGCGAGAATCAACGGGTTCGGTCCCACATGTCACCTCATGATCCGGCTCGTCCGGGGGTCCGTCGACGCGCCGGGGGGCCACCCGTATAGGCCGAATGGCGGAGCGGAGTCAACTGAGGCTCATTTCGGCGAAGATTGGGTGTTGACACCGTGAACATACCATCCTAAATAGGTGGAGGCAGAAAGGGGAGGGAGCCTTCCGGATGCCGCAGCAGGCAAATCGGAAGCATCAGGATGGACTGCGCCGTCACAACGAGCAGTTGACACGTCTGTGCCGGCTCACGGCGGACGTGGCGCGTCTTGGCGACGAGCGGACCACCCTCAAGAAGATCGTCAACACCGCCGCGAGCCTGATCGGGGTCGCGGGGGCCCACATCGCCCTCGTCGACCGGAACGAGAAGGAGCTCTACGGGGTCATCAGCTCCGGACGCCACCCGCACGATGCCCCGCGCCTGAAGTTCCAGCTCTCCCAGGCGGGCGGGGCGCAGCAGGCCCTGAAGTCGTGCCGTCCGGTCGCCATCCGGAACGCCGACGATGACGCCCGGGTCAACCCCCGCGCCCGCGACATCATGGCGATCCGGGGGGTCGCCTACCTGCCCCTCATGAGCGGCAGGGAGAGCTTCGGCCTCCTGATCCTGATCACCCGGCGCCCGCACTCATGGACGTCGCGCGAGCTCGACCTGGCGCGGCACTTCGCCAACCTGTCCTCGGTGGCGCTCGAGAACTCGCGCCTGATGGCGCAGCTCGCCGAGACCGAGGCCCGACTGCGCAGCCTGATCGAGCACATTCCGGCCATCATCTATCTGTGCGACGTCGATCCCCCCTATCGCACGCGATACATCAGCCCCCAGGCCGCGTCCATGCTGGGCTATTCCGAGGAGGAGTGGACGCGCGACCGGGATTTCTTCATGAAGATCCTCCATCCCGACGACGCGGGCCAGCTCATCCAGCTCGGTGAGGAGGCGATCCGCAAGAAAGGCATCGCCACCTCCGAATACCGCCTCCTCGACCGGCAGGGGGAGGTGCGCTGGTTCCGCGACGAAACGGTCCTCGTGCGCGACCCCTCCGGGAATCCCGTCGGCTGGCACGGCGTCCTGGTCGAGATCACCGGACTCAAGAAGACCTATCACTGAACCGAACTTCTGAAACACTACCAGCGCCGAGTTGCGGGCCAGGGCGGGCCATCCTCGAACGCGATGGAGGCAGGAGGCAGGGCGGGTGGAGGCATGCCCTGGCTCAGGTGGCGGGGGGGCAGCGTTTCGCGGCGATTTCGAGCCGCGCCATGCGCGAGAGTGGGACTCGCGGCGTCCTTCGCGAGCGAGCATGAGCCGCGAGGCGCTGCCCCCCGCCACCCGAGACGAGGGGGTGGCTCCATCCGCCCCGCCGCTTGCAACGTCCAACGGGCTGGGGTAGTCTCCGCCGCCATGGGCTTCATCGGAATCGCGGTCCTGCTCGGGATTGTCGAGGGCCTGACCGAATTCCTGCCGGTCTCCTCGACGGGGCACCTGATCGTCGCGGGCCACCTGCTCGGCTTCACGGGGGAGACGGCCGAGACCTTCGAGATCTTCATCCAGCTCGGGGCCATCCTGGCGGTCGTCGTCCTGGAGCGGGAGAGGTTCCTGGCCCTCCTGAGCCTCCGCGGGCAGGGTGGGTTCTCGGGGCCGAGGGGGTGCGCGCTGCTCCTGACCACGACGCTTCCGGCGCTTCTGGCGGGGGCCCTGCTGCACGACTGGATCCGCGCTCATCTGTTCGGGCCGGTCACCGTGGCCTGGGCGCTCTTCGGCGGTGGGATCGCCATCCTCCTGGTGGAGCGGTTCCGTCCCGAGGCTTCGGTATCGAGCGTCGACGGCATCGGATTCAGGCTCGCGCTCCTCATCGGGCTCGTCCAGTGCCTGTCGATGTGGCCCGGCGTGTCGCGCTCCGGCGCGACGATCGTGGCCGGGCTCCTCTGCGGGTTGGAGAGAAGGACGGCGGCCCATTACTCGTTCCTGGCGGCCGTGCCGGTGATGGCGGCGGCGACGCTCTACGATCTGATGAAGAGCTGGTCCCACCTGGGGGGCCAGGACCTCGTCCCCTTCGCGATCGGGTTCGCGGTCGCGTTCGCCTCGGCCTACGTGGCCATGCGGTCGTTCATCGCCCTTCTCGGGCGCTTCACGCTGAAGCCCTTCGCGTGGTATCGGATCGCCATCGCCCCGGCGGTCTATCTCCTGGTCAAGTGAGATGAGCTGGAAGCGCTGGCTTCTCGGGACGCCACTCGAGACCGAGCGGTTCCATGAGGAGCGCCTGAGCATCCCGATCGCGCTCGCCGTCTTCTCCTCCGACGTTTTGTCGTCGGTCGCTTACGCGACCGAGGAGATCCTGCTCGTCCTGAG
Source organism: Candidatus Polarisedimenticolia bacterium (assembly GCA_036001465.1). Taxonomy (NCBI): domain Bacteria; kingdom Pseudomonadati; phylum Acidobacteriota; class Candidatus Polarisedimenticolia; species Candidatus Polarisedimenticolia bacterium. The sequence continues at coordinate 43,544 of DASYUH010000022.1, read as the reverse complement.
CCTGGCCGGCCTCGCGGCCCTGAACTACTCCATCCCGATCTCGGGACTGATCGTCCTCCTGCTGGTCATCGTGATCGTTTCCTACCGGCAGACCATCCACGCCTACCCGATGGGGGGCGGCTCGTACAGCGTGGCGCGCGAGAACCTGGGGACGCTGTGGGGGCTGATCGCGGCGGCGGCGCTCCTGCTCGACTACGTCCTGACGGTCGCCGTCTCGACCGTCGCCGGCGTGGCGGCCGTGACCTCGGCCCTCCCCGGGCTGCTGCACCACAGAGTCGCCGTGGGTCTCCTCTTCCTGTTCATCCTGGTCGTCGGCAACCTGCGCGGCCTGCGCCAGTCGGGACGGATCTTCGCGCTGCCGACCTACATGTTCATCTTCGCAATGACTGCGATGGTGGTCACCGGCCTCGTCCGCGCGTTTCTAGGATACCCGCCGGTCGAGGCACCCGCGGCCGTCCTGCCCCAGACCTCGAACGCGCTGACGTTGTTCCTGCTGATGCGCGCCTTCTCGGCCGGGTGCGCCGCGCTCACCGGCATCGAGGCGGTGAGCAACGGCGTCCAGGCCTTCCGCAAGCCCGAATCGCGGAACGCCGCGACCACCATGATGATCATGGCGGTCATCCTGGGGTCGTTTTTCCTCGCGACGTCCTTCCTGGCCCACGCGTACCTCGTGGTACCCGGGGCCGGCCAGACGGTGGTGTCCCAGCTCGGGCGGGTGGTCTTCGGAACCGGGCCCATGTACTACCTGCTGCAGACGGCGACCGCGATGGTCCTGCTGGTCGCCGCGAACACGTCGTTCGCCGACTTCCCGCGCCTGTCGTCGATCCTCGCCCGGGACCGCTTCCTGCCCCGCCAGCTCGCCAATCTGGGGGACCGCCTGGTCTACTCCAACGGCATCCTGATCCTGGCGGGATCGGCCGGGCTCCTGATCATCCTGTTCGGCGGCGACACGCACGCCCTGATCCCGCTCTACGCGGTCGGCGTGTTCCTGGCATTCACGCTGTCCCAGTCGGGCATGGTCGCCCGGCACCTGCGGGAAAAGGGGCCGCGCTACCGCCTGCACGCCGCGATCAACGCGGCCGGGGCGATGGCCACCGGGGCCGCTCTTCTGGTGATCTCGGTGACCAAGTTCACCCACGGCGCCTGGATCGTGATCCTCCTGATCCCGCTGTTCGTCTTCTTCTTCCTCAGGACCCACCGGCACTACTTCTACGTCCGCCAGCAGCTGTCGCTCCGCGAAATCGATCCGGAACGGCCGCTGCGCCACACCGCCATCGTGCCGATCTCCGCCGTCAATCGCGCCACCGTGTACGCCATCCGGTACGCGAAATCGATTGCCCACGAGGTCGAGGCGGTGCACGTCGCCATCGACGCAGAGAAGACCGAGCAGATCCGCCAGCAGTGGAAGACCTGGGGGGGCGGCGTGCCGCTCAAGGTCCTCGAGTCGCCCTACCGATCGATCGTCCAGCCGCTCGTCGACCACATCGACGACCTCATGCACGGACGCCGGCGCAACGAGATGGTCACCGTCGTCCTCCCGGAGTTCGTCACCGCCCATTGGTGGGAGGGGCTGTTCCACAACCAGTCGGCCTTCCTAGTGAAGGGGGCGCTCCTGTTCCGCCCGGGGGTGGTGGTCACGAGCATCCCGTTCCATTTTTCGCGCTAGGAGCCCGGGAGCCCGAGCGGGCACGCGGACAGGCCCGCGTGGAGCGCGCTGGTGGTATTATCGCGAGGTTGGCCGGAGCACGGGTGCCGGGCGCCTGCCCGAGGAGCCATGAGCGACGCCGAGAAAAGGAAGAACCACCGCTTCATGGCGCTCCTGGAGGTCCGCGTCCTGCCGGGCGAGCGGATACCCCCGGATCTCAAGCTGATGACGCTGGACATCGCCACCGGCGGCGCCCGCTGCGCATCCAACCGGCCGCTCGACGCGGATCTTCCGATCAAGCTCACCGTGACCCTCATCGGCGGCGACCTGCGCGGGCCGGCCACGATGGACATCGAGGCGGCCGTCCTGAGGACCACGGAGAAGCCCGGCGCCATCGAGAGCCGCCGCTACGAGATCGCGATCCGGTTCACCCACGTCGAGGCCGAGGACAAGAGGCGCCTGCAAAGCTACCTCAACAGCCTCTGAGGTCCCCAAAATGCAAAAGCCCCGGAGGCTTGCACCTCCGGGGCCCTGCTGGTCAGTGGTCCTGGTCGCCCAGGGCGACGCGGACCACCCGCGAGTCCGGTCAGGCCGGCTTGACGTTCGAGGCCTGCGGACCCTTCGTTCCCTGGGTCACCTCGAACTCCACAGCCTGTCCTTCCTCGAGCGAGCGGTAGCCGCTACCCTCGATGGCGGAAAAATGGACGAAGACGTCCTTGCCACCCTCGATCTCGATGAAGCCGTACCCCTTGCTGTTGTTGAACCACTTGACACGACCATTTGCCACGAGCCTTCCCTCCACCTCTTTTCAGAGGCCAGTGCACCGGAACACCACGTTCCGGGGTGGAAGCTTCGGTCCTGCCGAACACTAAAAAAGCCCCGAGGGGAGTCGTGCGTCCCTGGGGCTCTTTCCTAAGTCCAACCAGAAACCTCACTTCCTACAAGGAGGAAGAGTAAAGGATACCGGCCCGGATGTCAAGCGGTAATTCGCCCGGGAGGCCCGTGGGCCGGGGACTTCAGAGATCGAGAGACTTCAGGAAATCGCTGTTGCTGGGGTGCTTGGCGAGCTTGTCGAGGAGCTTCATCATGGCGTCACGCGGCTTCATCTCGAAGAGCACCCGGCGCAGCTTGTGGATGCGCGGCAGCTCCTCCTTCGTGAAGAGCTTCTCCTCCTTGCGGGTCCCCGACCTGGGGATGTCGAGGGCGGGGTAGATGCGCTGCTCGAACAGGTCGCGGTCCAGCACCAGCTCCATGTTCCCCGTCCCCTTGAACTCCTGGAAGATGACGTCGTCCATCCGGCTGCCGGTGTCGACCAGGGCGGTGGCGATGACCGTCAGGCTGCCGCCTTCCTCCGCCTTGCGGGCGGCGCCGAACAGGCGGCGCGGCTGCTCCATCGTGCGCGCGTCCAGGCCGCCGCTCAGCGTGCGGCCCGTCCCCGGGGTGGCGGCATTGTGCGCGCGGGCCAGGCGGGTCAGGGAATCGAGCAGGATGACGACGTCGCGTCCGACCTCGACCAGGCGCCTCGCCCGCTCCAGGACGATGCGCGACACCGACACGTGCTGCCGCGCCATGTCGTCGGACGACGAGGCGATCACCTCGCCGCGGACGTTGCGCTTCATGTCGGTCACCTCCTCGGGCCGCTCGTCGACGAGCAGCACGATCAGGTTGATCTCGGGGTGGTTCTTCGAGATGGAGGCGGCGATCTTCTGCAGAAGGGTGGTCTTGCCGGCGCGCGGCGGCGCCACGATCAGGCAGCGCTGACCCTTGCCGATCGGCGTCAAGAGATCAATGACCCGCATCGACAGCTCGGCCGGCTCGGTCTCGAGCTTGATCCGTTCGAACGGGTCGATCGAGGTGAGCTCGGTAAACGGCCTGCGCCGGGCGAACTCCTCCGGCTTGACCCCGTTGATCGAGCGGATCTCGACCAGGCTGAGGCCGGCGGCGCCGCCGCCTCCGGCCGGACGTCCGCCGCCGTGCGACCCGTGCCCGCCGTGGCGCGGGTGGCCTCCATGCCGCGCCTCACGCGGCCGCGCGCCGCGCGCGGAGTGGGCCGCCATGCCTTCGATCTCGCACCCCTCGATGCCGCCGCCGTTGAGGCGCTGGTTGGCCGGGGCGAGGCGCAGCAGCATCTCGCGCGGGACGAACGTGTCCTCCGGGGACGGCCGGTAGTTGCGCCGCGGCTGGCGCAGGTATCCGCCCGCCTCCCCCGTCACCTCGAGGACGCCGCCCGCTTCCACGGCCGGCTCGGCCGCCCGAGCCGTTTCGGAGTGTCCATGCTGGGGGTGGCCGTGCGATCCCTGCGAATGTCCGTGCGCCGCGGCCGGGGCCGCCTCGCCCGTCCGGAAGGTCCCCTGGCCCTGCCCCGACGCGTGCCCGGAGCCGGAGTCGGGATGGTGACCCCCGCGCCGCTGCTGGGCGCGCCTGTGCCGCCAGTTTCTGTGATGGCGCCGCTGGCGGTTCTGGCCGCCCCCCGCCTGACCATCATGCCCGTGGCCGTGCTGGCGATGCGGCTGCGCATGGGAATCCGGGCGCGGCGCCGGCGCCGCCTGGCCCCCAGGGTGCGGGCCGACCGTCCCGCCCGGATTGGCGGGAGGCTGCCCCGAGTCCGGGTCATGGCGGTGCGATGATTCGGGCCGGCCATGGGCAGGCCGGCCGTGATCGTGATGCCGCTTATCAGTCAAGGGCTAAGGCCGTTCCTAAAGGAGGGGCAGGACAAACCCCATGGGGTGACCGGGGAATACTAGCCCGAACGTCCATCCGGGTCAAGGTCGGGGAGCCGGTCCGAACATCCGGACAGGCTCCCGGGTGGCTCGGGGGGTGGACCGTCCCTATATTCGAGGCCATGCGCGTCGTGCCTCGAGGAAGAGGGGGCCGGCTGGTCCTCCTGGCAGGAGTGGTCGTCGTGGCGATCGGCCTCTACGCCGCCCTGATCGAGCTGGACTGGATCGAAGTGCTGCGGTCGGTCGAGTACATGCCGATGCTCAGCCCCGACGCTCCGGATCTGACCCTCGTTCATCTGAGCGACATCCACATCGCGTCGATCGGCCGGCGTGAGCGCCGTGCCATCGCGATCGTGAACACCGCGCAACCCGACGTCATCGTCATTTCGGGGGATCTGGTCCGCTCGGGCGTCCGGCCGGCCGATCTGGAATCGTTCCTGGCGGCCCTGCGTGCCCGCAGCGGAAAATTCCTTGTGTGGGGCCATGACGACTACCGGGCCGGGGTTCCCAGGACGTGGGGACCCGAGGCGGTCCGCCGGGCCGGGTTCACGCTCCTGAGCAACGGCAGCCGGAAGATCCGCTATCCCGGCGGACGCATCGTCATCGCCGGCCTGGACGATCCGATCACCGGTCACGACAGTCTCAAGCTCGCGATGGCGCACGTGGCGAGACGGGACGCCTGCATCCTCGTCGCCCACAGCCCGGAGATCGCCGCCAGCCTCGGGAACTGGGACATCGACCTGGTGCTCGCGGGCCACACGCACGGAGGCCAGGTGAGGCTCCCCGTGATCGGCGCGCTCTGGGCGCCCCAGGGAACGACCGCCCACCTGGAGGGCTGGTTCGACGTGGACCCCGGGGTGCGCCTGCACGTGAGCCGCGGCCTGGGATGGTCCTTCTTGCCGGTGCGCCTGTTCTGCCGTCCCGCCATCGATGTCATCACCTTGCGATCGGGGCGTCCGCCGGGGCGCGGCTCCCCGAAGAGCATCATCGGCAGGTCCTAGAGGTCCTAGAGTTGTTGACACCCGTCGGCAACGATGTTATAGACACCACGAAAAATTTCTTGCCGGCAGGGGCCGACGCGGTCGCGACGCACGGAAGGGGGTGAGTCGCCATTCCGAAGAAAAAGAAGGCTGCCAAGAAGAAAGGTGGGAAGAAGGGGAGGAAGTAGGATCCTTTCTCCGCTCTTCTCGGCGAGGGGTGACGGCGTCGCCCCTCCATTCGTCCCGCACGATCCCGGAGGACAGGGTGAATTCGTCGCGCACGTGGAAGACCGGTGAGATTTGCAGGGTGTCCGGCACCTACCGCTGCGAGAACTGCCATTTCGCGGGGCGCGAAGTCCTCAAGGAGTTCGAGGCGGGGAAAGTCCTGCCGATGTGCGACGTCTCTCCCGACGACAAGGACGTGACCTGGCTTCTGCTGAAGCCGGCCGCCTCCGTCAAGGCGACCGCCTGACGTCCCGGCGCTCCCGCAGGCGCCGCTTCGCCTCCTCGATCTCCTTCATCCGCTCCCCGAGGTGCTTCTCGAAACCGACCGGTTTCGGCTCGTAATACCGGCGTCCGCGCAGGCGGTCCGGCAGGCACTGCAGGTCGGCGGTCCCCTCCTCGAAATCGTGGGCGTACTTGTAGTCCCTGCCGTAGCCCAGGCCCTTCATGAGAACGGTCGGCGCGTTGCGGACGGCGAGAGGAACCGGGTCGGCCGGCCCCGCCTTCAGATCCTCCTGCACGCGGTTGCACGCCGCGTACACCGCGTTGCTCTTCGGCGCCAGCGCGAGGTAGACGGCGGCCTGGGCCAGGGCGAGGGCGCCCTCGGGCATCCCGAGGAAGTCGAACGCGTCCTTGGCCGCCAGCGACACCGGGAGCGCCTGGGGATCGGCGTTGCCGATGTCCTCCGACGCGAAGCGCACCATGCGGCGCGCGACGTACAGAGGATCCTCTCCCGATTCCAGCATGCGGAGAAGCCAGTAGAGCGCCGCGTCCGCGTCGCTGTTGCGCAGCGACTTGTGCAGCGCCGAGATCAAATTGAAGTGCTCCTCGCCCGCCTTGTCGTACAGGAGCGGGGCGCGCTGCGCGGCGCGCGCGATCGCCTCGCGGTCGATCGGCCGGGTGCCGTCCGCCGCCGCGGGCGCCGTCATGGCGAGGAGCTCGAGGATGTTGAGGGCGCGGCGGGCGTCCCCGCCGGACAGGGACGCCAGGTAGAGGAGATCGTCGTCGCCGGCGGTGACGCCGCGGGCGGCGATCCCCCGCTCCGACTGCATGGCGCGCCTGAGCAGGCCGGCGATCTCGGCCTCGTCGAGCCCCCTCAGCGTGTAGACGGCGCAACGTGAGAGGAGGGCCGCATTCACCTCGAACGACGGGTTCTCGGTGGTGGCGCCGATCAGGACGATGGCGCCCGATTCGACGTAGGGCAGGAACGCATCCTGCTGGGCGCGGTTGAAACGGTGGATCTCGTCCACGAACAGGATGGTCCTGCGGCCCGTCGCGCGCCGGTATTGCTCGGCGGCGCGCATCACCTCTTTGATCTCCTTGATGCCGGACAGGACGGCGCTGAACTGGACGAACTGCGACCGTGTGAGGCGGGCGATGATCCGCGCCAGAGTGGTCTTGCCGGAGCCCGGCGGGCCCCAGAGGATCATCGAGTGGACCCGGTCCCTCTCGATGGCCTCGCGCAGGGGGCGCCCCGGGCCGATCCGCTCCTCCTGGCCGACGATCTCGTCGAGGCTCTCCGGACGCATGCGCTCGGCGAGCGGAGCCGCGTCGGCCCGCGGCCCGGGGAATGCGGGTCCGGGAGACGGGGCGTCGGAATCCGATCCGAAAAGGTCCATCGCGGGAGGTTAGACCGGCGGGCAGAGCCTGTCAATCAAGCGGCGCTGGGCGCAGTCAGCCGGCCGCGCTTCAGGGTTCTCTACGCGAACTGCCGCGGCCGTCGTTCAGCCGGCGTTCTTCTGGAGGGAGGGCATGCGCACGGACCTCTCGACCGGCACCTCGAGGCTGCCGGCCTGACCGAAGCGATGCAGATCCCTGACCTTGCTGTCGGCGAGGGTCGTGACCACGGCGTCGTAGACCGACAGGGCCGCGACCAGCGCTTCCCGGCCGTGTTTCTCGAACGACTTCAAGGCGCGGCCAACCTCGGTTTCGCCCACCTCGCGCGGCTCCTTCTTGGTCGCCTCGCGCACCGCGGCCACCGCCCCGTTGATGACCTCCAGGGCGTCCGCCAGAATCTTCCGCTCTTCCGGCCTGAACGATTGGAACTGGTAGGCCAGCTCGTAGACCTCCGGCTTCAGTCGCTCCATCTCTCCGGAGCCGTTCTCCCAGTGCCGCCCCGTCAGGATCCATTCGATGGAGGTGTGGCCGATGCGGGCCAGCTCGAGGAGCCGCTTCACCTCGGGGAGGATGCCGTTCTCGTACTTGTGCACGGCCGGCTGGGTGGCCCCCAGCAACTCGGCCATCTGCCACTGCCGCAGCCCCCTGCTCTTGCGCAGGGACTTGATCCGTTCGCCGATGACGACCTTGTCGAGTGGTTCCACGTTAGACTCCCCCGAGTCAGATTATTTTTCCGGAGCACCCGTCGGGTGTATTCCCCGGAAACCCGCGACCTGTCTGTGATTGCACGGGAATTATACGGCGACGTCGGGGTGGAGGCAATGAAATAGATAAGCGATCGGAATAGCCTTCCGGCGGGGGGATGACCCGCCCCGAAGCCCCGCCAACTGACGATTTTTCAGGGACTTGGCCGGGAAACAGCCGGCGGGGAGCCACCGGCGGGCCCGGCGGAGGCGGTCCTGCAGCGCACGCCCAGGAACATTCCGACGTCCGGAGTGTTGTAGTAGGGCTCCAAGTTCTCGATCACGGCCCATTCCAGGTCGACCCCGCCTGGAAGGTGGTACCGGATGCCGGCGCTGACCTCCATTGCCACCTTTCCGAGGTCGTTCCCGGAGCGGAAGGGGAACGGGCCGCTCGTCCGGATGGCCTGGGCGATGAGGTGGACGCGGGGGTTGGCGGCGAAGGCGTAGGAAGCGTACAGACTCCTCGAGGCGTGGAGCGGCAGCCCGGGTGCCAGTTTCCACTCCCCAACATGGTTCCAGGCCGAGCCGAGGTGGAGCGTCGAGCGTGGCCATTTCCGGGAGAGCCGCAACGCCAGGCCGTAGTCCGTCGAGCCGCTGCCGGCCAGATTCCTGAATGCCCCTGTCGGCAGCTTGGCGGACAGAGCGGCGCTGACCGCCGGCATCCGTCCGCGCGGCCGTACGATGGCGCCGGCCACCGACACCACGATGTCCCCCAGGCGGAAACCGCCCGGCGGATCATCGAGATAGACCGTCTGTCCGTCGCCGATGTACCCGGCGCGGAATTCGCCCCGGGCGAAGCCGGTCCGGCCGCCATCCGGCAGGTGCAGGTGGTCGTGGAACGAGTCAATCGGCCCGTCCATAAAGCCGCGCCCCTGGGACAGGAACGGCACTTCGACTCCGACCTCGAGACGCCGGGCGATGCCCAGGCGTGCATCGAGCACGGTCCTCAGGGTTTCCCCGTCCAGGACGTACGCGGTGCCGGACGGCTGACCGGCTGCGATCGAGGCCAGGGTCGGAAAGGTCACGCGGCCGTCATAAGCGTCCCCATTCCGGTCGAACTCGTTCACCAGCGCGTCGCTTGCCACCAGAGTGTTCTCGTACGTGAGGTGCAGCGCGAAGCGCGCCTCGCGATCGGGCTCGATGCCGGCGGCGGCCGGCGCCGGCTCGAGAAACAGGAGCTTGAACGGCAGCTGGCTCCGGATGGGAAGGGGATCGTCGGGGGCGGAGGCGAAAGCGCTCCACGGAACGAGAAGAATCCACACGATGAGCGGGGCGCGGATCATCCAGCTTGAGCCTAGCATGAGTTGGCGGCTACAATCCCAGCCCCGCCGACCCCCCTCGACCGGCGGCGATCCCGGACGGGAATGGACGCCTCGATGAATTTCATTCTGCAGATCCTGCTCTTCCTGGCCCTGGTCACGCTGATCTCGAAGGCCGCGGGGCATCTCAGCACGCGCTTCGGGCAGCCGGCGGTGTTCGGCGAGATCCTGGCCGGGCTGCTCCTCGGGCCCAGCCTACTGAACGTGCTGGATTGGGGGGTGTTCCGCGCCGCCTCGGACGGCGGGATGCACCATGCCGATCTGTCCTCGGTAGTGCAGGTGCTGGCGGAGATCGGCGTCATCCTGCTCATGTTCGTGGCCGGCATGGAGACCAACCTGGAGGAGATGCGGCGCGTCGGGAAGGTCGCCTTCTGGGCCGCCATCGGCGGCGTGGTCCTGCCGCTCGCCGGCGGCGCCGCGGCGGCGCACCTGTTCGGCTACGGTTGGGGCGAAGGGTTCTTCATGGGGGCCGTCCTCACGGCGACGAGCGTCAGCATCTCGGCACAGACGCTGATCGAGCTCCGGAGCCTGCGATCCAAGGAGGGCAGCACGATCCTCGGCGCCGCCGTCATCGACGATGTCATGGGGATCATCGTCCTGTCGCTCGTCGTGGCGTTCGTCGGCCGGGGAACGGCGGCGCAGGGCGCGGAGGCCGCGGGAGCCGCCGCCGGGCTCGGCATGGCGATCGCCTGGGTCTGCCTGAAGATCACGCTGTTCTTCGTCCTCGGCTGGGTGCTGGGGCGCCGGTTCCTCGAGCGGATCACGCGGGCGGTCGCCCGGTTGGGCGTCAGCGAACCGGTGATCGCCTTCGTCGTCGTGGTGGCGTTCCTGTATGCCTGGGCGGCGGAGTACGTGGGAGGGGTCGCGGCCATCACCGGCTCCTACATGGCCGGGGTGCTGTTCGCGCAGACCCCGTTCAAGGAGAGAATCGATCGCGGCATCCACCCCCTGACCTACTCGTTTTTCGTGCCGGTCTTCTTCATCAACATCGGACTGCGCGCGGACGTCAGGCAGATCACCCAGCTGGCCGGGATGACCGCCTTCATCCTCGTGGTGGCTGTCCTCGGCAAGGTGATCGGCTGCGGGGCGCTGGCGTGGATCTCGGGCTTCAGCTACCGCGAGTCTCTCCGGGTCGGCGTCGGGATGATCTCGCGCGGCGAGGTGGGACTGATCGTCGCGGGGTACGGCCTGGCGAACGGCATCATCGGGCGCGACGTCTTCTCGGTCATGATCCTGATGGTCCTGATCACCACGATGATCACGCCGCTCTGGCTGCGCCGCGTCTTCCCGCGCGTGGCCGAAGAGCGGGGGAAGCCGGTCTACGAATCGGTGGCCGGCCTTCAGGAACGCGGGGATGAAGAGGGCTGAGGCCCTCTAGGGTGCGCGGCCCCCCGCCAGGCGGGCGATGTCGTCCTCGAGGTCCTGCAGGGCTTCGATCGCGACGATGCGGCCGTCGGCGTCCAGCAGGATGTAGCGGGGAATCCCGGTCCCGGCCACGCCGTACAGCCGGGCGATCGGTCCGTGCCAGCCGCCGCCGTCGAAGATCTGGAACCCGGGCAGGTGCTGGTTGTAGGCGAACGCCTCGAAGGCCGGCCGTTCCTCGTCCAGGCTCACGCCCACGATCGCCAGGCGACCCGCATACTCTTCGGCGATGCGTCGGAGCGGAATGACGTTTTTCAGGCACGGGGGGCAGGTGCTGGCCCAGAAATCGAGAAGCACCGGACGTTTCCTGAGGCCCTCGAGGGCGAACGGGTTCCCCTTGAGATCGGTCGCCGTGAACAGCGGGGCCAGCACGCCGGGGCGCAGCTCCTCCGGCGCCGCGGGGGCCGTCCAGGTCTCTGCCCGATCCTGCGGGAGATCGACCGTGAGGGTTCCGGCGCCCCGTCCGACCACGAGGCGCGTCCCGTTCGCCTTGTCATCCCGCAGGAGGCGCAGCACCTCGGCGGGGGAGAGGGGATCGAGATCGACCAGGCTCCGGCCGTTCACCACCAGAAGCACGTCCAGGGGAAGAACGCCGGCCCGGTCCGCCGGGGATCCGCCGGCGACGCCGGTCACCACGATGCGTCCCAGGCGCGACTCGAGCGTCATCCCCGCGGCGCGGACGATCGGAGCCGAGGGATGCGGCGCCCCGGCGGACGGAACGGGCGGAGCGGCCGGGGCCTCCGGGCGTCCGGCGAGCGCCAGCGCCAGGGCCGCGGCCGGCAGGATGGCGGCCGGCACCTTTCCCAGGCGGTGCGAGTTCATGGTCGTTCCTCATGCTATCATGCGCCCCCGCCGGGAGAGGCTCGTGGCGCCGGGGACGTCGGGATGCATGTGAAAAGTCTTGCGCTGCCGGCCCTCCTGGCCGTGTCGTGTCTTCCGTCCCTCGCCTGCTCCGGAAAGGACGCCCGGTTGCCCTGGCCGCAGGTCCGCGAGAAATACTTCGTCGGCTACCTGAAGCGGGATCCGGTCACCGCCACCTACCTCGGCGCCGACGCCTACAGCCCGGAGCTCTCCGACATCAACGCCGGCCTGCCGGACGTCTCCAGGTCAGGGCGCGCCGATCGGAAGGCGTTCTACGAATCGATCCTCGCCGACCTCGACCGGGTCGACCCCGGGTCGCTGTCGGCGGCGGACGCGATCGACCGGGATGTGGTGCGGGCTCAGGTGCGTTTCCTGAAGCACATGATGGAGGACGCGCGCCACGATCTGAAAAGCATCGACACATACACCGTGGCGCCGTTCCGCGGCGTCGACTGGCAGATCCAGCAGATGACCCCGCTCCCGGGGGGTGGCCTCGGGACGGCGCAGGAATGGGAGCGGGTCATCCGGCGCGTGCGCGCCGTCCCGGCGTACCTGCGCGGAGTGCGGGAGAGCCTGCGCGAAGGGATCGAGGCGGGCGTCATCCCCGATTACCGGGTTGTCCAGTACGACGGCCTGGACGCGACCGGCGGCCACGCCACCTACTTCGGCGAGAGCCTGCCCGGCCTGGCGGCCGGCCACCTGCAAGGACAGATCCACCGGGATCCGGTGCTGAAGGATTTGAACGAAGCGGGCCGGGAGGCGGCCGCCGCCTTCCGGGACCTGGGGACCTTTCTCGAGGAGGCGTACCGGCCGTTCAAGGACGGGGACCGGTACGCAGCCGGCGAGGCCGAGTACGAGTGGCGCCTGCACAACAACCTGCGTCTCGACCCGAAGGAGACCGCCGCGTCCCTGTTCGCGTACGGCGGAAGCCAGGTCGAGGAGAGCCGGAACCAGCTGCTGGAGGTGGCCCGCGAGGTGGCGCGCCGCCGGAGCCTGCGCCTCGACTGGAGCGGCCCCCGGGCATCGATCCTGTCGGTCCGGCGGGTGATGGACGACCTGGCGCGGGAGTACCCCAAGAGCGACGAGGAGATGTTCGCCACCTACCGGCGCAAGGCGCTGGAGCTGGTGGAGTACGCCCGGCGGCACAGGATGTTCGCGCTTCCCCAGGACTACCGCCTCGAGATCGTCGAGACCCCCGCGATGCTCGAAAGCACTCTCGAGGCGGCCTACTACCCGGCCCCCGCGTTCAAGCCGCAGGGGATCGGCCGCTTCTACCTGACCGCCTCGCACGGCGCGCTCGGCGTGCTGAAGGAGAACAACATCCACGCGGTGGCCGATCTGTGCGCCCACGAGGGATTCCCGGGGCACGACTGGCAATACCAGTTCATGCGGCAGAAGGGGGCCTCGATCGCCGCGGTCCGGTGGCTCACCCCCGGAGCGGTGGAGGACTCATCCTCGATGTGGGAGGACAGCATGTCGGCCGAGGGCTGGGCCCTCTATGCCGAGCAGCTCATGGCGGAGCCGCAGCCGGGGGCGCCCGGCGGCTTCTACACGCCGGAGGAGCGGCTGTACCAGTTGAAATGGCAGGTGCTGCGGGACGCCCGGGTCCGCCTGGACACGGGCCTCCACACCGGCCGCATGAGCTTCGACGACGCGGTGGCGTACTACCTGGAGCACGTGGAATTCCTGCCGGATGCCTGCACCGGCAACCCGACCGACCCGGTCCGCCTCGCCGCCTGCAACGGCGCGCGTCGCGCCATCTACCGCTACTCGAAATGGCCTACCCAGGCCATCACCTACCACCTCGGCAAGCGGGACATCCTCGAGCTGCGCGATCGGGTCCGTGCCCTCCAGGGAGATCGCTTCTCCCCGCGCGCCTTCCACGAGCGCTTCCTCTCGGCCGGAACGATTCCTGCCGGGTACTTCCGGGAGAGCCTGCTGGCCGAATCCCGCTAAGCGCTCGTTTCGGGGCCGCGCGGGATCCGCGCCGGTGGAGGCGGGGGGGCGGGCGCCACCGTGGACGCCTCATCCGCGCTGCGATCGGTCTCCGTCCCCTCACGAGCGGAGTTGTCGATCTCCACCTTGAGCGAGCGCAGCCCCTGATCGAAGAGTCGGGCCTGAAGCCGGGATCGGGACCTCATCCGGGCCAGGATCAGGCGCGGCCCGCGCAGCTCGGCCCGCAGGCACCACGTGAGCTTGGTCGCGTCGCTTCCGGCCGTCTCGAGGAGCAGGGTGCCGAGGTGCGTCTTGAGCCCGCGGTGCGTCCCCAGGGAGTCGCGGCGCAGGGCGAAGGCCAGCTGCCGGCCCGGATCGACTCGTACGACCTCGAGGTCGGCCCAGTAGGGGGAGCCGTCCCAGTCGCCGTGGGCACGCCACACCGATCCGGCGTGCGCGCCGTCGCCGTGCCGCAGCGACCATGCGGTGATGGGACACAGCTCGCGCGCCTTGCCGTGGCGCTCGTGCAGGGCAGGCAGGTGGCGGACGAATTCCCAGGCACGCCCCGCGGGGGCGTGCACCATGACGCTCCGGGTCAGCTCGAGACGGCGGGCGAACAGCACGCCGGCCGTTCCGGCTGCAAGGACTCCGAGCAGGAGCAGAAGCAGGGCGGCCGTCCCGCCGGCCGCCAGGATTCCAGGATGCAACCCAGCGCTCCTCAGCACGCCCGTGAGCCCGCTCGAGACGCGGAATCCCGCAGCAAGCGGGCGACCGGGACGTTCGGGATACTTCCAGCAAGCGCGGCGAGACGATGCGAGGCCGAGGATACCACAGGATGCCGGCGGTACGTCCCGGAACGTGGGCGGCGCTATACTCCTCATGTCATGGCACAGGCAGCGGGACCCCTGGCGCGGACTCTCTCGGAACTGACGCGCGCGGGCGAGATCTACGAGCGCCTGCAGGACGCCGCGGTCCGCTGCCACGCCTGTGGTCACCGCTGCCTCATCCCTGCGGGGCGGCCGGGAATCTGCAAGGTCCGCTTCAACGAGGGAGGGACCCTGAAGGTCCCCTGGGGGTACGTGGGGGCCCTGCAGTGCGATCCGGTCGAGAAGAAGCCGTTCTTCCACGCCCTGCCGGGGGCGCTCGCCCTCTCCTTCGGCATGCTCGGCTGTGACTTCCACTGCGCCTACTGCCAGAACTGGATCACGTCGCAGGCGATCCGGGACCCGAAGGCGGTGTCCGCTCCCGAGCGGGTGAGCCCCGCGGATCTCGTGGCGCTCGCGGGCCGGAGCGGGGCGCCGATCCTGGCGTCGACCTACAACGAGCCCCTGATCACCTCGGAGTGGGCCGTGGCGATTTTCCGGGAGGCGGTCGAGGCGGGGCTGGTCTGCGCGTACATCAGCAACGGCAACGGCACGGAGCAGGTCCTGGAGTACATCCGGCCGTACGTCCGGCTCTACAAGGTCGATCTCAAGTCGTTCCGCGACCGCAGCTACCGCGGGCTCGGCGGCACGCTCCGCAACGTCCTCGACACCATCGTGCTCCTGAAGGCCAAGGGCTTCTGGTTGGAGATCGTCACGCTTTTGATCCCCGGCTTCAACGATTCGAACGAGGAGATCACGGACATGGCGCGCTTTCTGGCGGGCGTGTCGCCGGACATCCCGTGGCACGTGACCGCCTTCCACAAGGACTACAGGATGACCGACCCGGACGACACGCCGGCCTCGACCCTCCTGCGCGCGGCCTCGATCGGGCGGGAGGAAGGGCTGCGGTTCGTCTACGCGGGAAACATTCCGGGCGCGGTGGGGGACTTCGAGAACACGCGCTGCCCCGGGTGCGACGCGATCCTGGTGGGGCGCCTCGGATACAGGATCCTGGAGTACAGAATCTCGCGCGACGGGACCTGCCCCGCCTGCGGCCTGGCGATCCCGGGGCTGTGGCGGGGAGGCGCATTCCACGGCCAGACCGCGGGGCCGGGGCGCTAGGAGCCTGTCCGAGAATCGGGCTGGGTCTCGCTCCGGGCGCCGTTCAGGCCGCCTCCGGTGTGGGACATCGCCCCCTGAAGCCTGACGACGAACCGGTCCGGATCGTCGGGGCTGATGACGAAATTCCGGAACCAGCCGCTGCGCCGCCTGACGGTGACGCTGTTCCAGAACTTCAGGGACGACCAGTTCTCGTGGATCAGGGCGCCGCGCCGATGGACCTCCTCGATGTCGGCAAGCGGGATCCGCCGTATCACCCAGCCCAGAATCAGGACCTCGAGGGCTTTCTCCGTGATGCGATAGGCGATCGTCCCGGCGGCCGCCAGGAACGTGAGGAGCACCGCCGCGATCAGCATCGCCTTGATGATGACGAGGAGGCTCATGAGAGGTGCGCCTGGTCAGGACACCAGCCGGTACAGCGTGTCCCTCTGGCGGGGGACGTAACCGGCCTCGTGGATGAGGCGCTCGATCTCCGTGCGGTTGGTGCAGCCGTACGCCCCGGCGGCGCGCACGACGTTCTCCTCGATCATCGTGCTGCCCATGTCGTTGGCCCCGAACTTCAGGGCCACCTGGCCGATCTCCTTTCCCTGCGTGACCCAGGACGACTGGATGTTCGGGATGTTGTCCATGAACAGGCGCGCGACCGCCTGGGTGCGCAGGTATTCGGCGCTGGTGACCTCCCGGCCCCCCAGCGCGGTGTTCTCCGTCTTGTAGGTCCAGGCGATGAACGCGGTGAAGGCCGCGCCCCCTTTCGAGAGGCTCCGGTCCTGCAGGGAGCGGATCTTGTCCATGTGGGCGACGCGGTCGGCATAGGTCTCCACGTGGCCGAACATCATGGTGGCGGTCGACGGCAGGCCGAGGGCGTGCGCCGCTTCCATCACCCCGAGCCAGTCGCCGGACATCGTCTTGAGCGGCGAGATCTGGAGGCGCACCTCGTCCACCAGGATCTCCCCCCCTCCGCCGGGAATGCTGTCGAGACCGGCCGCCTTGAGGCGGCGCAGGACCACCTCGAGGGGCCGCTTCGACACGTGCACGATGTGCTGGATCTCGGGGGGCGAGAAGGCGTGCACGTGCAGGCGAGGGAACTTCTCCTTGAACGAGCGCAGGAGGTCCTCGTACCACTCGAGGGGCAGGTCGGGGTGGTGCCCCCCCTGCATCAGGACGCCGGTGCCGCCCAGGGCCAGGGTCTCCTCGATCTTGGCGTGCAGCGACTCCCTCGAGTGCAGGTACCCCTCCGGATGCCCCGGGTCGCGATAGAAGGCGCAGAACGAGCAGCGCACCACGCAGACGTTCGTGTAGTTGATGTTGCGGTCGACGATGTAGGTGACGATCGGCTCGGGGTGCAGGCGGTGGCGCGTCCGGTCGGCCGCCAGCCCCAGGTCGATGAGGGGCGCCTGGCGCAGGAGCAGCAGCGCCTCCTGCGGATCGATCCGCCCGCCCGCGGCGGCGCGCTCCAGGATCGCATCCGTGGCGGAATTCGAGACGCGGGGGACGCGCATTTCCTGACGGGCTCCGTCCCCGGACGGAAGCCGATCGGCCCCGCTCACGTGTGCCTCCTCGCCGGCGCCGGAAGGGCCGGCACCCGCTCCCAGTCGTGCGGGTCCCGGAAACGGATCGTCCGGCGACCGGGCGCCAGCCCGAGGTCCTGGGCCTGCCGGAAGAAGAGATCGAGCCCGCGCTGCTCCTCCGACCCGAGGTAGAAATGGATGTTGGTCCTGAGGTAGGACTCGATCGTCTCGGGCGGCAGCTTCAGGCGCTCACCCGCCAGGATGGCCACCTCCGGGATCGACGCCATGCCGATGCGGCGCGACTCGATGAACGGCCGCACTCCGTCGGGCAGGACGACGCCGGGCCTCACGGCCCATAGGGCGAAGACGAACGGCAGCCCGGTGATGACGAACCACTCCGCCGCCAGATCGTAGATGTGGAGTCCTTCCGTGTCGGCCGCCAGGGCCGCATCGCCGATCAGGAGCGCCGCATCGTGCTCGCGCAGCATCTCCGGGAGCGACGCCGCCTTCTGGGCGTAGGCCACGTCGTGGAGCCCCCGGTGCGCCAGGATGATCTTGAGGAGGACCGCCGAGGTCCTGGAGTTGGAATCGAGCGCCACGCTTCGGATGTCCTCCAGAGGCGCGCTCGACGCGAGGAACACCGAGCGCACCCGCCTCTTGCTGGCGATGCAGATCTGCGGCAGGAACTCGACACCCGGCAGCCCCAGGTACTCGATGGATGGAATCAGCCCGACGTCCGCCTTCCCCGAGCGCAGCAGGTCCGCGATCCGGGACGGAGCGGCGGGCGACACCTTGAAGAGCCCCTGGTAGGGGCCGCGCAGGAAGCCCCAGGTCAGGGGCTGGGCATTGACGAACGGGACCGACGCGATGCGCACATGATCCATGGGGTCGAGGTCACCTCGGCAAGGGCGGCCATTCTATCAAAAGGTCGAGGCCAGTCAATCAATGCGGCCGAATCTGCTACCCTGTGCAGGTTTCGGGGGCCCCCGGTGGCGATGAAACGGCCGATCCTGCACTTCCTCTATCTTCTTTATATCATCGAGACCGGTGTGTTCCTGGTGCTCGTCCCCTGGTCGCTCATGTGGGTGCACTCCTACTTCGCCCAGATACCCCCGCTGCGGCCGATCCTGCTGAGCGGCTTCGTGCGCGGCTGCGTCTCGTCGATCGGGCTGATCCAGATCGGGATGGGAGGGATCGACTTCCTGGCCTTCTGCCGCGCCATCAAGGGCCCATCGCCGGATGGCGCCGCCGCCCGCGATGAGACTTGATCACCCCGGCGTCTGCTTCGTCACGAGCCGGCAGGCGACCGGCGATCGCCCGCTGCTCGAGGTCGTGACGGCCGCCATCGCCGGCGGCTGCGACCTGATCCAGGTGCGCGAGCGGGACATGACCGGGGGCCCCCTCCTGCAGCTGGTCCGGGCGATCGTCGACGCGGCGAAGCCCCGGGGTGCGCGCTGCGCCGTCGTGGTGAACGACCGTCTCGACGTGGCGCTCGCCGCGAAGGCCGCCGGCGTCCACCTTCCGTCCCAGGGCCTGCCGATCGGTCCCGCGCGCCGGCATGTCGGTAAGAAGTTCCTGGTCGGGCGATCGGTCCACTCTCTCGCCGAGGCCAGGCAGGCTGGCAAGGAGGGTGCCGACTACCTGTTCTTCGGCCCGGTCTTCGCCACCCCTTCCAAGGAGGCCTTCGGCCCGCCGCAGGGGCCGGAGATGCTGCGCAAGATCGCCGAGGCCGCGAAGATCCCCGTCTGGGCGATCGGCGGCATCCATCCCGGCACGGCCGCCGAGCTGCGCGGCCTGCCGATCGCCGGCGTTGCGGCTATCTCGTTCATCGCCTCCGCCGCCGACCCGGCCGAGGCGGTCCGGGCGCTGCGCGCCGCGCTCGCGGGTCCGGGGTAGCGGCCACCACGACAGGACCCGCCTTCACCCGCAGAGGATCGTCCCGCCGTTGACGTTGAGAATCTCACCGGTGATGAACGACGCGAGGTCGGAGCACAGGAAGAGGACCGGGCCGGCGATCTCCTCGGGGGTGGCGACGCGGCCGAGGGGAGAGGCTTCGCCCGAGGCGGTGCCCTCGCGCTCGAGGGTCTCATGGCTCATGTCGGTGTCGACCCACCAGGGGGCGACGGCGTTGACCAGGATGCCGTGCGGCCCGAGCTCGGTCGACAGCGACTTGGTGAACGAGATGATGGCCCCCTTCGAGGCGGCGTAGTCGGAATGAAGCGCCTCGCCGCGCTGCCCGGCGGTCGAGGCGATGTTGACGATGCGGCCCCAGCGGCGCTCCCGCATCGCGGGGACGGCGGCGCGCGTGCAGTAGAAGGAGCCGTCCAGGTTGATGCGCAGGGTCTTCTCCCACTGCGCATCGCTCAGCGTCGCGACCTCGACCCCCTCGGGCGGCTCCCAGATGCCGGCGTTGTTCACCAGGATGTCGGCGCGGCCGAAGCGGAGAAGAGCCGAGCGGACCAGCCGGTCACAGTCCCTGGGGCGCGAGACGTCCGCGTGAACGGCGACGGCCCGCCCGCCGGAGGCGCGCACGCGCCGCTCGAGATCGCGGGCGGCCGCGGCCCGGGAGCGGTATGAGAAGACCACGTCGGCGCCGGCCTTGGCCAGGGCCAGGACGCAGGCACGGCCGATGCCGCGCGAGCCGCCGGTCACGATGGCCGCGCGGCCGGCGAGATCGATGCCGACACCCGGCCGACGGTGCCGAGGCCGACGGCGTGGCGAGGGACGGCGTTGCGGCCGACGGCGTTGGGTGTGGGGGCGTGGACCGCGACGGGCTCGCATGGGACGGCGGTTCTTCGGACCGGGCATCGCTTCCCTCAGCGCGCGGTGGCGGTGACCAGCTGGCCGCAGGCGGCCCCGACGTCGCGCCCCTTGCTCCAGCGGATGGTGGCCGTCACCCCGCGGGCCACGAGGGCGTCGCGGAAGCGGCCGGCGCTCGCGACCTGCGGCGTCTTGAATCCGGGCACGCCGGCCTCGTTGTACGGGATCACATTGACCTTGGAGCGCAGGCCCCGCACCAGCCGGGCGATGCGGGCGGCGTCCTCCTCGCGGTCGTTCTGGCCCGCGATCAGGCAGTACTCGAAGGTCACCTTCTCGCGCGGCACGAGGGGGACGCGCCGGCAGGCGGCGAGGAGCGCCTCCAGGTCGTACTTGCGGTTGATCGGCATCAGGTCGTCGCGCCTCTGGTCCGTGGTCGCTCCGAGGGAGATCGCCAGGCGCGGACGCGGCGTCTCCCGCGCCAGCCGGTCGATACCGGGGACGACGCCGGCGGTCGACAGCGTGACCCGGCGCGGAGGGAGGCCGAACCCCTTCGGATCGATCATGATCCGGAAGGCGCGCATCACCGCGTCGTAGTTGAGGAGCGGCTCCCCCATCCCCATGAAGACGATCCGATAGCCGCCCGGAGCCAGGCCGTTCTCCCGGGCCATCACGGCGATCTGGCCGACGATCTCCCCCGGAGTGAGATTGCGCACGAGCCCCATCGTCCCGGTCAGGCAGAAGCGGCAGGCGAGCGGGCAGCCGATCTGCGACGACAGGCAGAGGGTGACGCGGCTGCCGTACAGGATGTAGACCGTCTCGACCTCGCCGCCGTCTTCGAGGACGCAGACGTACTTCTTCGATCCGTCGGCGGAGAGGCGCACGTCCCGGATCGCCGGCCAGGTCACCTGGAAGCGCCCCGACAGATCGGAACGGAGCGTCGCCGGCAGGTCGGTCATCCCCTGCACCTCGGTCTGCAGGCGGCCGTACATCCAGTGGAAGATCTGGGAGGCGTGAAAGGCCTTGCCCGTCAGGGGCAGAAGGGCGGCGGCAATCTGCTCCCGATCCATGCCGAACAGGTTCGGCCGGCGCGCCGGGTCCTGGGGTCGGGCCACGTGCCCGTGCATCGATCCTCCTCTGGAGAAGAGGATTCTAGCGCAAAGGCTCGCGGGGCCCTCAGGCCCCTAGTAGTGGATGCGCGGGTCGAGATAGACGTACGCCAGATCGACCGCGAGGCTGGCCAGGACGAAGATCGCCGTCAGGAACAGGACGCCCCCCTCCACGACCGGCAGGTCCCGCAGGCCGATGGCGCGCACGATCGTCTTCCCGAGTCCCGGCCAGGCGAAGACGTACTCGGTCGCGACCGCCCCCCCGAGCAGCCCGGCGAAATCGAGGCCGACGACCGTGATCACCGGGAGGAGCGCGTTCTTCAGGGTGTGGCGCGCGAAGACGCGCGCCCCGGAGGCCCCCTTGGCCCGGGCGGTCTGCAGGAAATCGGCGGTGCCGGTGTCGATCAGGCTGGCGCGTGCGACGCGGGCGATCCCCCCCATCGACACGAGCGACAGGGTCAGGGCGGGCAGGACCAGGTGGTCCCACTCCGGCAGGCGGATCGAAGTGAACGGCAGGATCATCCCGTTCATCCCGTACCCCAGGACCGGCAGCCACCCCAGGCCGGAGGCGAACACCAGCATCAGGATGAGGCCGAGCCAGAAGACCGGCAGGGAGGTGCCCAGAAGCGCCAGGAAGAGCACGACGGAATCGACCAGACGCCCGCGATTGAGCGCGGCAAGCGAACCCAGGACGAGCCCCCCGCCGGCCGACAGCAAAACCGCCGCGACGGCGAGGATGAAGGTCGCCGGGAAATGGTCGGCGATGATCGCCGACACCGGGCGCTTCTGCACGTAGGAGGTCCCGAGATCGCCGCGCAGGATCATCCCGAAGTAGTGCAGAAACTGCGCCGGGGCGGGCCGATCGAGCCCCCATTCCTCGCGGATCGACTGCAGGACGTCGGGATCGGCGCTGGCGCCGCCGGCGATCAGCCGGGCGGGATCGCCGGGCAGGAGGAAGACGAAGACCCAGACGATCGCCGCGGCCGCGAGCAGGACCGGCACCAGCCCGAGAATGCGCCTCAGGATGTAGCTCGTCAGGTCGCGCCCCTCTCGATCCTCAGCCGGTCGAGCGGCAGGCGGAACTCACCCAGAGGAGACAGGACGACCCCCTTCACGTACGGCTTGTACAGCGTCTTCGACTGGTAGTAGCTGAGGAAGATCCAGGGCGGATCCTCCATCACGGCGATGCGCTCCGCCCGTCGGTACAGGTCGGCCCGCTTGTGCGGGTCGGCGGTGTCGAGGGCCTGGTCGATGATCGCGTCGACCTGGGCGTTCTTGTATCGGCCGAAATTTCCGGCGGGGCCCCAGTTGGACGAGTGCAGAAGCGGCCGCAGGATGGCGTCGGCGTCGGGGTAGTCGAGGTACCACCCGAAGCGGAACATCTGCGCCTGGCCCGGCTTGCCCGCCGTGCCGGAGACGCCGGCGATGTACGCCGCCCAGTCCACCTCGCGGACGGTGAGGTCGACGCCGATCTTCTTCAGATCGCTCTGCACCTGCTCGGCGATCCGGCGGTTGTCCTCGCCGGTGTTCACCCAGAGCGCGATCGGCGGCAGCCCCTTGCCCGCCGGATAGCCGGCCCGCGCCAGGAGGCTGCGGGCCTTCGCCTCGTCGTGCGGATACCCCGGAAGGTCGGGATCGTGCCCCGGAATGCCGGGAGGGATGATCCCGTTGGCCGGCAGGTTCCCAGGCATCAGGACTTCCCACAGATAGTGCTTGTCCACGGCGTAGTTGAAAGCCTGGCGCAGGGGAATGTTTCCCCTGAACGGGGCCACCGCCATGTTGAAGCCGATGTACCCGGTCCCGATGAACGGGTAACGGCGGATCTCGGGGCCGACCTTCGCGATCATGGCGGTGTCGCTGTCGTCCGGGACTTCGTCCAGGCTGTCCAGGCCGCCGGCGAGGTATTCCTGAAGAGCGCTGGTCCAGTTCTCGATCATCCGGACCACGACGCGATCGATCGCCGGCCTGCCGCCATAATAGCGATCGAAGGCCAGAAGCTCGATGAAGTTCCCCTGCTCCCAGCGCGAGAATCGGAAGGGGCCGCAGCCGACGGGGGCGCGCAGGTAGGCCTTCTGCGGATCGTCGTAGGCTTCCTTCGGCACGATGGCGATGTTGGTCATGGTCAGTTGGGACAGGAACGGCGAGAACGGCTTCGACAGCCGCACCTCGACCGTGCGATCGTCGGGCGTCGAAACCCCGGCGATGGAAGCGCTCGTCCCCGCGGTGAACTCCCTGGCCCCTTCGATCGGCTCGAGGAGGAAGCGCCGCGGAGAATTGGTCTCCTTCCTGAGGATGCGCTCGAAGGAGTACACGACGTCGGCCGCGGTGGCCGTGCGTCCGTTGTGGAACGTCGCCCCCGCCCGCAGGTGGAAGGTGTAGGTGCGGCCGTCCGGGGAGATCGTCCAGGACTCGGCCACGGCCGGCCTGATCTCGAGCGTTTCGGGATCGAGCTCGACGAGGCCGCGATGGACGTTCAGGATGATCGCCTCCGAGAACTGGTCGTTGGCCAGGGCCGGGTCGAGCGTGGGGGGATCCTCGTGCAGGCGGAACCGGTAGACCTGCTCGGCGGGCGCTGCCGGCGGCTGCGAGCGCCCGCAGGCGAGGCCCGGAAGGACGGCCGTCGCGAGGATCGCCAGGACGGGAAGGTGCCCACTCTTCATGCGCGGATCTCCCTTTACAGGACCGCCCCGCCCCGTTTGGGGCCGAGCCGATCGGCAATTCCGTCTCCCAGAAGATTGAAGCCGAGAACGAGCAGGACGATGGCCAGGCCCGGGGCGATGCACACCCACGGCTTGGCGAGGAAATAGGCCTGTCCCTCGGTCACCATTGATCCCCACGACGGCAGAGGCGGCCGCGCGCCGACGCCGAGAAACGACAGCCAGGCCTCCATCAGGATGTTCCCTCCGATGCCGAGCGTGCCGACGACGATGAGCGGGCGGAGCGTCCCCGGCAGCAGGTGGCGCAGCACCAGGCGGGGGGCGCTGGCGCCCATCGCCTGCGCCGCCTGGGCGAACTCCAGCTCGCGCAGGCGCAGGAACTCGCCGCGCACCAGGCGGGCGATGGGGGCCCAGCCGAGGCAGCCGAGGACCAGGAAGACGATTCCGACGGACGGATGGGGCAGATGCCTCAGGATGGGCGCGCTCTCGGGCTCCGGCACGGCGGCGATGATCGCCAGGGCCAGGAGCGGTCCCGGAAACGCGAACACCAGGTCGGCGCAGCGCATCAGGAACGCGTCCATCCGCCCCCCGGCGAAGCCGGCGACGGCGCCCAGCGCCGTGCCCAGGACGAGGGCGATGATCTCGGCCACGATCCCGACCTCTAGGGAGATGCGGGCGCCGTGGATCAGCCGGCTCAGCACGTCCCGCCCCAGCCCGTCGGTCCCCAGAAGGCTGTCGCGGCTGGGCGGCGTCGGCGGCGTGATCGTGCGGGGAGCTACCTGCTCGTAGGGGTCGTGCCCGAACCAAGCGGTCAGGAGCGGGGCGAAGAGGGCGCAGACGAGGAAGACGCCCACGAGCGCGGCGCCGATCGAGATGGAGAGCCGCGAGCGCGACAGGGTGGGCGGGCGCAGCGCGGGCGACGTCACGGGCGTCACGGCCGGGACTATAGCACAGGGACGCCGGGCCCACTCCCAGAGCGCGGCGCGCGAAGGCCGCGTCCCGGCACCTTGATTGGACCGGGGCCCTGTGTTAGGGTGCGCCATCTCATGAACAAGGACCAGCTGCAGTTTCTCGTCTCGGGCATCCTGTTCGGCTTCCTGATCGGCTACATCATCGCCTACGCCGTGCACGAACCGCGGGTGGTGCAGCAGGCGGCCCCCGTCCCGGCGGCGGGCAACATGGGGATGGGCCAGAGCGTGCCGCCCGCGGCCGGCGCTGGCGCGGGGGGCGACTCCGGCGCGGGCACGGCCGGCGGCGGTGGCGGCGAGCAGATGATGGCCCGCGTCTTCGAGGAGATCACCGCCCTCAAGGCGGCGATCGAGAAGGACCCGAAGGACGTGAGGGCCCTCCTGCGTCTGGCCAACATGTACCACGACTCCCGAAAGTTCGACCAGGCGGTCGAGTTCTACACGAGGGCGCTCGCGATCACGCCGGAAGACGTCGACGCCCGGACCGACATGGGCATCTGCCTGTACGAGATGGGCAGGGCGGACGAGGCGATCGCGCAGTTCCGGACCTCGCTGCAGTACGGGCCGAAGCACTGGCAAACCTGGCTGAACCTGGGCATCGTCTCCCTGTCGGGCAAGAACGACGTCCGGACCGCCACGGAGGCGTTCGCCAAGGTCGAAGAGCTCAATCCGGGGTTCAAGGACCTGCCGGTCCTCAAGGACGCCTTGAAAAAGGCGGGCGCGACCGGCCGCAGCGGCACCTGAACCTTCCGTCGGTATCTGCAGGGCCTCCAAGCGTTTGACTTCCCGCCCGCAGGGCATAAATTGTGCCGTTGCGGGGCCCGTCTGTCCCGCATGGGCGGAGTCGTGATCGACGACGAAAAACTGCAGGATCTCCTGACCCGGGCTTCCTCCCTCTACAACAACGGGGAGTACAAGGGGGCGATCGAGGCCTGGACGGAGGCGCTGTCGGTCGATCCACAGAGCCAGAAGGCCAAGGAGGGGATCCGCATGGCGACCCTCCTGATCGGGGATTTCGAGTCCACGCCCGCCGGGGTCCCCGAGGAGGCGCCCGCTCCCGCCGACGGCGCCGGGGACGAAGCGGGAGACGTGCCGGCGGAAGAAGTCGAGGCGCGGCTCGAGCTGGGGATCGCGCGCGTCAAGCAGCTCCTGGCCGAGCGCCGGCACGCCGAGGCGATCGAAGGGGCCCAGGGGCTCCTGCCTCTGGATCCCGCCTCGCCCGAGCTCCTGGCCCTCCTGGAGCAGGCGCAGCACGCCTTCGAGTCCGCGCCGTTCATCGACGAGCACCTGACTCTGGCCCGCGAGCTCCTGGCGCAGGAGCGCTTCGCCGAGGCCGAGACGGAGTGCAAGAAGGTCTTCACGCTGGATGCCTCCCACCCCGGCGGGAAGGTGCTCCTCAAGGAGATCCGCGACCAGATCCAGAAGAGCCTCAAGGCCGCCGCCAGCCAGCTCGGCGGCATGACGGTCAAGCTGTCGATGTCGGATGTGATGAAGGCGGGCCCGAAGCCGACTTCGCCGCCCGCCCCCGCGCCGGCTCCCGCTCCCGCTCCGCGGGAAGCCCCGGAAGTACCCGAGAAGGAGGTCCCCGACACGGATGGTGGTCCGGACTCGTTCGAGTTCGGCGACCAGGCGATCGTCCAGGAAGAGGTCGCCGCCCGCGCCTCGCTCGAAGCCGCCTTCTCCGACCCGGCGCACCAGAGTCCTCCCGAGGAGTCCCCATTCGAGCTGGCCGGAGGCGAGGCGCCGACCGCAGCGCCGGACATGCCTCTGCCGGGGCCGGCCAACACCCTGGAAGACACCGTGGTCGAGGCGAAGACGGTGAGACCGGCCTCCTCGCGCGTCGTCCCGAGAGGGCCGGTCCCGGCCGAGGAACCGGCCGCGACGCCGACCCCCGCTCCGGCCGCAGGCCGCGTGGCCCCTCCGCCCGTCGTGACCGGCCCGGCCAGGAAGCCGCAGACGCCCGCGCCGGCCGCGGCGGCCAAGCCCGCCCCGACCACGAAACCGGCCGCGGCAGGCGCCCCCTCGACGGTCCCGGTGGCGGAGCCCTCGGCGCAGGACGAGACGTCGGCCTGGGAAGCCGAGCTCGCGCAGCTCAACTTGAAGGAGAAGGAGCGCGGCATCCTGCGGGGGACGGGCGCGAAAGCGGTGGGCTCCACGGCCGATGCCGGCGACGTCGACCTGATGTCGCTGCTCGACAACGGCTCGATGCCTGGCATGGGGGAACCGGAAGGCGGGAAGACGGACATCAGCCCCCCGTCCGTTCCCCTGGCCCCTGCCAAGGAGTCCATGAAGCCGGCGAAGCCTGCGGAGGAGCCGAAGAAAAGCCGGCACCATGCGGGGGGGACCGCGCCGGTCGTGGCGGAGGCTCCGGTGACCCAGACGAGGCTGCGCCCGGTCGACAGGCCGAGACCGGTGGCGGGCCAGGCGAAGCGGGGGGGGTCGTCCTTCGTCAAGATTCTTCTGCTGCTCCTCCTGCTCGCCGGTGGCGGGGCGGCGGCCTGGGTGTTCTACATCCAGCCGCGCGTTCTCGGAGGGGCCGGACAGCCCGGACAGCCGGTGGCCCCGCCGGCCGGTTCGCCGACCGGCACCCTCGACGCCGCGCAGGGGCCGATCCCGACGCCGATCGGCGGATCGAGCCGCCAGCAGCCGGCGCTGCCGCAGGGGAACGACGGGGCCGGCGTCGGCGGGCCGTCCCAACCGGGCGCGGCCGGCACCGGACCGGGCGCCGCCGTGGTGAATCCGGGCGGAACGCCCGCGTCGGCATCGGGACCCGCCGCGGCCCCGGGGTCCCGCTCCAACGAGCCGATCAAGCCGCCCACGGTCCCGGCGCTGTCACCGGAAGAGGCGCGCCGGAAGATCGCCTCGTTCACGGCCGATGGGCGCCGCCTGATCGCCGAGGGAAAATGGCGCGAGGCGCGGGCAAAGCTGAACGCCGTCCTGGCGCTCGACCCGGCCAACATCGAGGTGAAGGAGCTCGTCGACCAGGCCCAGACGAAGATCGACGACGAGCAGAAGCTGCAGGACGAGTTCGATTCGGTGAAGAGCCTGATGGCCGAGAAAGACTACGAGAACGCCCTGCGCAAGCTCTACCGCCTGCCGCGCGACAAGGGACTGGGCGACATCGACCTCTACATCAGGAACGCCTGGTACAACTGGGCGGCCACCCTGATGAAGGCGGGCAATTCACGGGACGCCCTGCAGAAGCTGTCCGAATGTCTCACCGTCGATCCGGACGACGCCCAGGCCCTGAAGCTTCAGGAAGTGGCGGAGAAGTACACCACCCGCGCCAAGGACCGCGTCTACTACGCCTTCGCCGACGCCCTCGTCCTTCGCGACCTCGGACAAAAGTAAGCCACGGCGTTCAGTGCCGGAAGTGACGCGTGCCGGTCAGGACCATCGCCAGGCCGTTCTCGTCCGCGGCGGCGATCACCTCGCTGTCTTTCACCGAGCCGCCCGGCTGCGCCACCGCCGTGATGCCGGCCCGGGCGGCCTCGTCGAGGCCGTCCCGGAACGGGAAGAACGCGTCGCTCGCCAGCACGGCGCCCCGGGGGGTCTGGAGCGATTTCATCACGGCCAGGCGGACCGAGTCGACGCGGCTCATCTGCCCGGCGCCGATCCCGATGGTGCGGTCGGCGCGCGCCAGGACGATGGCGTTGGACTTGACGTGCCGCGCCACCCGCCAGGCGAAATCCAGCGCCTGCAGCTCGGAGGCGGTCGGTGCGCGTTTCGTGACGACCCGCGCCGCGGTCATGTCGGTCGCGGCGTCGTCCCAGTCCTGCACCAGATAGCCTCCCGTCACGCGGCGCACGTCCAGCCCGCTGAACCGGTCGCCGGAGCCGGCCTCCATCACCCGCAGTCCCTTCTTCTCGGCGAGGGCGTCGAGCGCCGCGGCCTCGAATCCGGGCGCGATCAGGCACTCCAAGAAGGTGGCGGCCGCCTCCGTGGCGGCGGACCCGTCGAGGGGGCGATTGAATGCCGTGATCCCTCCGAACGCCGAGGTCGGGTCGCACTGCCGCGCCTTGATGAACGCCTCCTTGAGAGTCGCGCCGACCGCCGCGCCGCACGGATTGTTGTGCTTGACGATCACCGCCGCCGGAGCGTCGAACTCGTTGACGGCCCGCCAGGCGGAGTCCAGGTCGATGATGTTGTTGAACGACAGCTCCTTGCCCTGGAGCTGCCGGGCGGCGGCCACGGAGCCGGGGGCGACCTCGGTGCCGGCGTAGAGCGCCCCGCGCTGGTGGGGATTCTCGCCGTAGCGCAGCTCCTGAAGAAGGCGCCCCTCGAGCACGAGCCGCTCCGGGAAGCCCGGCCGCGATCCCGCCGAGGGGGGCGCGCCGGAGGGCCGGTCCGATCCTGCGGCCAGCCGGCCGGCGAGCTCCGCCTGGATCGCCGCATCGTAGGAGGCGGTGTGGGCGAACGCCTTGACCGCGAGCCGAAGGCGGGTCGCGTCGCTCAGCGCGCCGTCCGCCCGCAGCTCGCGCAGCAGCTCCGGGTAGTCGGATGGATCGACGACGACGCCGACGTGGCGGTGGTTCTTGGCGGCGGCGCGCACCATGGCCGGGCCGCCGACGTCGATCATCTCGATCACCTCGTCCAGCCGCGACCCGGGGCGCGCCGCGACGTCCCGGAATGGATAGAGGTTCACGATCACGAGCCCGATCGGCTCGATTCCCGAGCGCGCCAGGTCGTTCCGGTGCGACTCCTTCGTCAGATCGGCGAGGATCCCTCCGTGCACTTTCGGATGGAGCGTCTTGACGCGCCCCTCGAGGATCTCGGGCTGCCCGGTGTAGTGGGCGATCTCGACCACGGCCACGCCGGCCTTCTTCAGGGCGGCCGCCGTTCCTCCCGAGGACAGGAGGGTGTGGCCGAGCTCCGCCAGCTCGCGCGCCAGGTCCACGACGCCCGTCTTGTCGTACACGCTGATGAGCGCGCGTTTCCGGCCCCCGGGTCGGCTCACCGCCCACCCCCGGACGGGGCCGGCGACGGCGAGGGTCTGGGCGCGGGACGCGCGGGCGTCGGGCCCGGCGACGGCGCCGGGCCTGGCGACGGGGACGACTTTGCAGACGGAGCGGCGACGGTCGCGGGCGGCGTCGGGCCGGCCTTCGGCGCGCCGGACCCGGATGCCGCCTTGCGGCGGGTCTTGGGCGGGCGCGGCGGGACGCGCACCTTCTCCGGCGGGGGCCCGTCGAGGAACGGCGTCCCCTTCATGTCGCCGTGGATCGACGTCCAGACGTGCTTCCAGATCCAGGCGACGTCGCTGGTGGCGTGGGAATACGACAGGGAGGTGATGCCGAACGGCACCGAACGCTCGTCCAGGGCGGATGGCGACACCGGCGAGCCGTCGTCCTTGAACGCCCGCCCGATCAGCGCGTAGTTCTTTCCGGCGCGACGGGCGATCCCCTGGACGAACCCGCGGACGTCGCCCTTGCGCAGGGCCGCGGGCTCGTCGCGATCGACGACGAACGGGATGCGGTCGAGCATGCGCTCGACGTAGCGCCGGTAGGCGTCCCGGTACAGGGGCTCGCGCGGGTCGGCGTCGGAGGCGTTCAGCGGGAATTCCGCGTCGCTCACCAGGTGCGCGAGGATCCCCATCTCGTAGGTGACGCGCGCGAACGAGGCGCGCTGCTTCAGGAGTCCCCGGATCTCCTCCACCTTGCGGTCCGTCCCGGCCGCCGCCAGGCCGCTCCGGCCGTCGGCGTGCTGGAAGTGGACCTCCTCCCCTTCGCGGCGCGACGGGTCGAGCATGCCGCGCACCAGGTCCTTCTCGTAGCGCAGGAGGATCTCGCGCAGCGCCGGCGGCGAGATCTTGAGCGCGTCCTGGATCATGCGGGATCGCGTGGCGTCGGTCCACGACTGCGCCAGGGCCACGGGGCAGTGCGCCAGGATCAGGAGGGCCGTGGCCCGCGCGCGACGCGACATGCGCGGATTCTAGCAGCGGGGGCCGGCTGTGACAACGCCGGTCGGGACCGGGCGGACGGGCGCAGGCTCCCGGGGGGGCTACTTCTGAATCGCGGACTCCGCGGCGAGGCGCGGGATGGCGGGCGCTTCGGCGGAGCGGGCCGCGCGGCGGGTGCGCCGGATCTCGTCCACCCACGTGCCGATGATGATGGCGACCATCATGAGAAAGTAGCAGGCGAAGAAGCCGGTGATGAATCCGCGCGAGTAGTAGGCGCCCACCTGCCGGTAGTACTCCGGAAAACGCATGAGCGCGGGTCCGCCCTCGATCGTGTTGCCGGCCATCGCGCGCACGAAGCCCATGAAGGCGCGAAGCGTCAGGGCGAGGCCCGCGACCGACACGGCAAGACCCGCGAGGCGGATCACCTTTTTGCGATCGGGGGTGAGGGGCATCGCCCCGAATATACGCTGACCCTCCGCCGGGGGCCACGGAAAGAGCGGGTATAATCGCCGCCCATGCAGAATCTGTGGCGCGATGAGGAAGCCGGCGGCCTGTCCGGCCTCGACCTGCTCGTCTACCGCTCCCGCCTGATCGGCCGGGACCCGAACCTGGTCGTCTGGGGAGGGGGGAACACCTCCATCAAGCACGAGGAGACCGACTTCCGCGGCCGCCGCGTCCGCGTCATGCGGATCAAGGGGAGCGGGTCCGACCTCAAGAGCATCGAGCCGAAGCACTTTCCAGGGATCCGGCTCGACGATCTCGAGCCCCTCGAGAAGCGCGGGGCCATGTCCGACGAGGAGATGGTGGCCTACCTCGTCCACGCCCTCATGGAACCGCAGTCGCCGCGACCGTCGATCGAGACGCTCCTGCACGGGTTCGTGGCGCACCCGCACATCGACCACACGCACGCCGACGCCATCCTGGCCCTGACGAACACCGCGGACGGCCGGCGGCAGGTGGATGCGGTGTTCGGCCAGGACGCCGTGTGGGTGCCGTACCGGCGCCCCGGCTTCGCGCTGTCGCGCGAGGTCGCCGAGGCGGTCCGGACGCACCCGAAGGCCCGCTGCGTCATGCTGGAGAAGCACGGGCTCATCACCTGGGGGAAGACCGCGAAGGAGTCGTACGACGCCACCATCGAGATGAACACGCGCGCCGAGGAGCACGCCCGGCAGCGCGGCGCGGGGAAGGCGGTCTTCGGGCCGGCGGCGCGGACGCCCCTGCCGCGCGAGGCGCGCCGGGCCGTCGTGGCCCGCATCGCGCCGTTCCTGCGGGGGCTCCTGAGCGGCCGTCCGCCGGATGCGGGGTCGGGAAAGGGCGGGACCGCGGCGCCGCCCGCGGGGGCCTCCCCGGGACACGGCGGGCGCGTGATCCTGCGCTTCGACGACGGCGAGGACGTCCTGGAGTTCGTGTCGTCCCGGAGCGCCCGCGATCTCTGCCAGGTCGGGCCGGCCACGCCGGACCACCTCCTGTACACGAAACCGCGGCCGCTGTTCGTCGAGCCCCCGGCCGATCTCGAGACGCCCGGCGGCAGCGAGGGGCTCAAGGCGGCGCTTTCCGACGGGCTGCGGCAGTACGCCGCCTGGTACGAGGAGTACGTGCGCCAACACGCCACGGGCAAGGAGCCCCGGCTCGACCCGCTGCCGCGCGTCGTCCTGATCCCCGGCGTCGGCATGCTGACGGCCTGGAAGGACGCGAAGCACACGCGGATCGTCGCCGACATCTACCACCACACCGTCGGCGTCATGAGGGCCGCGCAGGGGATCGGCGAGTACCGTTCGCTCGACATCAAGGACACCTTCGACGTCGAGTACTGGCCGATGGAGCTGTACAAGCTGAGCCTGGCGCCGCCGGAGAAGGAGCTGGCGCGTCGTGTGGCCCTGGTGACCGGCGCGGCCCACGGCATCGGCCGCGCCATCGCCCGCCTGTTCGCGGCGGAGGGGTGCCACGTCGCGGTCACCGACCTCGACGGGGAGAGGGCGGCCGCCGTGGCGCGCGAGATCTGCGAGGCGCAGGGGATCGATCGCGCCATCGGGCTCCGCATGGACGTCGCGGAGGAGTCGAGCGTCGAGACGGCGTTTCGGGACACGGTTCTGGCCTACGGCGGCGTGGACGTCGTCGTGTCCAACGCCGGCATGGCGCACTCCGCCCCGATCGACCGGATGGACCTGAAGGACTGGCAGCGGTCCCTGGACGTGAACGCCACGGGCCACTTTCTCGTCGCCCGGGCCGCCCTGCGAGTTCTGAAGGACCAGGGGATCGGCGGCGGGCTCGTGTTCGTCGCGTCCAAGAACGTCCTGGCGCCCGGCAAGGACTTCGGCGCGTACAGCGCCGCCAAGGCGGCCGAGACGCAGCTCGCCCGCGTCCTGGCGATCGAGGCGGGGGAGCACGGCATCCGCGTCAACATCGTCAACCCCGACGCCGTCTTCCAGGATTCGCGCCTGTGGTCGGACGCGGTGCGCGAGGAGCGGGCCCGGGCCCACGGCGTGCCGGCGGACCAGCTGGAGGACTTCTACCGCAGGCGGAACCTGCTCAAGGTCCGCGTCCTGGCGGAGGACGTGGCGCAGGCGGCGCTGTGGCTGGCATCCGATCGCTCCGGCAAGACGACCGGTTGCATCCTGCCGGTCGACGGCGGCGTGCGGGAGGCGTTTCCCCGCTAGGAGTCCGTCCTGACAGGCTCCTAGGGCTTCGGCTTCTTCTTCGGCTTGGGCGGGTACATCGACTGGACCGCCAGGACGACCGAGCCCCCCTTGTCGAGGTAGGACTGGATCAGGATCTCCGGGATGTGGCGGTTGGTGGCGATCTGCGGATTGTTGCGCACGTCGAGCAGGCCCGGGTCGATCTCGATGGCCCTCTGGTAGTAGACGAGCGCCTGGTCGAAGTTTTTCCTCTGGTCGAGGTTCGCTCCCAGGTTGTAGTAGGCCAGGGCGTAGGCCGGATTCAGCTTGATGGCCCTGCGGTAGGCGTTCTCCCCGTCCGCAAACTTTCCCTGGGCCGTCCGGGCGACGCCGAGGTTGTTCCAGGCGATCGACAGGTCCGGCTGAATCTTCAGCGCCTTCTCGTACTGCACGACCGCCTGCTGCAGGCGTCCGTGCTGCACCAGGACATTTCCCAGCTCGTTGAGGAGGGCCGGGTTGTTCGGCGTGACGGAGAGCCTCTCGACGATCGACTTGTAGTCGAGGGGGACCGCCTGGTCGATCGGCGTGAGCCCCGCGACGGGGGCCGGCGCCGGAGCACGGGCCGGCTCGTCCTGGGCCGGGGCCGTCTCGGCCTCGGGCGGCTGCGCCAGCGCGGCGGTCGATCCGGAGAGGAGGAACAGGGCGCCGAGGACCGCCAGGGCGACCGTCAAAACGGAGTTTCGAGCCGCCGGGCGTGCCGTCATGCGACCTCCTACTTCAAGGGCTTGGCCTTGATGCTGACCTTGTTGTCGTTGGAGTATATCTTAAAGTCGATCTGCTCACAATCGACCCGGCCCTTGATGGTGGCGGTGTGACGGGCGATCTCGCGCGCGAAGGAGTCGAACGAGGGCTTCTTCCGGTCCCCGACCTGGTCCTTGGCGGCGATGAAGGTCTCGTAGAGATTCCGCAGGGTCTTCTCGTCCTTCCCGGAGGTCGGGATGCGCCAGGACTCGGGGGGCTTGCCGGGCCCCTTCGCGGCGCCCCGCCGGCCGGGGGCCGGCCGCGGCGCCGCGCCGCCGTTCGATCCTCCCGTGAGCCCCCCGGAGGCGCCGGAGTGATGCGCGGCGCGCCGGGCCAGCGGGTGCAGGTGCGCCCCCTCCTCCTTGGTCCTCAGGCCCTTCAGCCACAGCTCGGAATAGGCGTTGAACTTGTTCAGCACCGAGTTGTAGAGGAACCTCTCGCCGACCGACTTGATGTTGAACTGCATCTGCTTGACCTGCTTCTCCAGGGCGTCGCGCTGGCTGGTGGGCGGCCGCGGGACCGATCCGGTGAAATAGAGGTCGAACTGGATCTTCAGCTTGGTGATTTCGAGGTCGAGCCGGCGGATTTCCTCGTCGACGGTCAAGGTCGGGCGCCCTCGTCTGTGGGGGCCCGGGCGCGATGCCCGGACGCTTCGGACCCGACTGAATATAGGGTCGCGCGGGCCGCGAATTCAAAAGGCGGAACTTTGACAGCCCGCGAAGACGTGTGGTGAAATGCCGCTCCCCGGGCGATTGCAACAATGTGCTCGCCGGGCCGCGGAGGCGAGTCATCCCGATGCCGTCGTCCAGGTCCTTGTCCGGCAGGCCCGCTCCCGGGCCCGGCCGGGGGCGCTCCCGGGGAGGCGCACGCACGGCCGTCCGGGCGGCGCCGCGGTCCATCCCCCAGGTCCATGCGGTCATGGAGCGCGAGGACCTGAAAGAGGCGGCGGCCCGTCACGGCCGGGCCTTGATCGCCTCCCTCGTGCGGGAACGCCTTCTGGACCTGCGCCGCCGGACCGTGGGCCGGAAGCTCGACGGCGCGGGGCTCGCGGCCGAGGTGGACGCTCTCCCGGGCTGGGTCGAGCGCGAGGCGCGGGCGCGGACGACCTCGAGCATGCGCCCGGTGATCAACGCCACGGGCGTCGTCCTGCACACCAACCTGGGCCGGGCGATCCTGCCCGAGGCGGCCGCCCGCCGCATGGTCGAGGTGGCCCGCGCCTACACCACGCTCGAGTACGACCTGGCGCGGGGCTCGCGCGGCTCGCGCTCGTCGCACCTCGACCGCGTCGCCTCCCTGCTCTTCCCGGGGCGGGGGTTCCACGTCGTCAACAACAACGCGGCGGCGGTCCTCCTGGCCCTCAACACGCTCGCGGAGGGGAAGGAGGTCGTCGTGTCGCGCGGCGAGCTGGTGGAAATCGGCGGGTCGTTCCGCATCCCCGACGTGATGCGCAAGAGCGGCGCCATCATGAAGGAGGTCGGCACGACCAACAAGACCCGCCTTCTGGACTACGAAAAGGCGCTGGGTCCGCGGACGGGACTGATCCTCAAGGTTCACCCGAGCAACTACCGGATCGTCGGCTTCACCGCCCAGGCGGGGCTGAAGGAGGTCGCGGCCCTCGGCCGGCGCCGCGGGATCCCGGTGGTCATGGACCAGGGAAGCGGCAACCTGCTCGACCTGGCGCGTCACGGCATCCGGAACGAGCCGTCGGTCTTCGACGCCCTCGCGGACGGCGCGGACGTCGTCTGTTTCAGCGGCGACAAGCTGCTCGGCGGCCCGCAGGCGGGCCTCCTCGTCGGCCGGCCCGGTCTGGTGAAGAGGATGAAGGAGAACTCCCTCAGCCGGGCCCTGCGGCTGGACAAGACGACCTACGCGGCGCTCGAGGCGGTCCTCCTGGAATACGCCCGCGGCACGGCCCCCACGAACCTGCCGGTCGCGCGGATGGTGACCGCCACGTACGAGGAGGTGGGGACGCGGGCGCGCCGGCTGGCGGAGACGATCGCGGCGCGCGCCGGCGAGGCGCTGGCGCTCGAAGTGGTGCCGGGGATGTCCGTTCCGGGCGGTGGCTCGGCGCCCGAAGAGGGGCTGCCGACGACCCTGGTTTCGGTCGTCGCCCGCGGCCTGTCGGCCCGCGCCGTCGAGGAGCGCCTGCGAGCGCACTCGACCCCCGTGATCGCGCGGATCGAGGGGGGCCGGGTCCTCCTGGACCTGCGCACCGTGCTCGAGGAACAGGAGGACGTCCTGGCGGAGGCCGTGATCGGGCTTGCCCGGGGCGCCTGAGGCGCGCGACTCCCTCCCTCAGACGTTGAAGCGGAAGTTGATGACGTCACCGTCCTGGACGACGTAGCTCTTTCCCTCGGATCGCAGCTTCGCCTTCTCGCGCGCCGCCGCGATGCTGCCGGTGGCGATGAGGTCGTCGTACGCCACGACCTCGGCGCGGATGAACCCCTTCTCGAAGTCGGAATGGATGGTGCCGGCGGCGCGCGGGGCGGCGGCGCCGCGCCGCACCGGCCAGGCGCGGCACTCGTCCTCGCCGACGGTGAAGAACTGGACGAGCCCGAGCAGGCCGAACGCCGCCCAGATCAGCCGGTCCCGGGCCGGCTCCTGGAGGCCGAGATCGTCCAGGAAGGCCCGCGCGTCGGCGGCCTCGAGCGAGGCGATCTCCTCCTCCAGCCTGGCGGAGATGGCGCACAGCGCCATGCGGGGACGGGCGGCGAGGTCCCCCAGCCCGAAGGCCTCGACGTAGCCGGCCATCTTGGGCACGTCCGCTTCGTCCAGGTTGACGACGATCAGGATCGGCTTGGCGGTCAGGAAGGCGAACCCGCGGATTTTCTTGAGATCGTCCTCGGACAGGTCGAGCTCGCGGATAGGCTTCTCGCGCTCCAGCCCCTCGAGGCAGCGCTTGACGACCGGCAGCTCCAGCTCGTCGTCCTTGTTCTTCGCCTTCTTGATGTTCAGCTCCAGGCGTTCCAGGCGGCGCTGCGCCACGTCGAGGTCGGCCAGGATCAGCTCGGTCTCCATCGTGGCGACGTCGCGCCGCGGATCGATCGCGCCCTCGCTGTGCGGGATGGCATCGTCCCGGAAGGCGCGCACCACGTGGGCGATGGCGTCCACGTTGCGCATCTCCTTCAGGTCGACCGCCTCGGCCTCGCCCTTCGAAAGCCCCTGGATGTCGAGGAAGTCGACGTGCGCGTAGGTGGTCTTCTTCGGCTTGAACATGGCCGACAGGCGGTCGAGCCGCGGCTCGGGAACCCTGGCGACGCCGACGTTCGGCTCGACCTTGCCGGACGCGAACCGGTCGACGGTGACGTGCGCCCCGGTCAGGATGTTGAACAGGGTGGTCTTTCCGACCTTGGCGAAGCCAAGCATGCCGATCTTCACTGAGGGTCTCCCTCGGAGGGGCGGGATTCTATCAGGAGACGGCTCCAGGAGCCTTAGAACTCGAACTGAAACCCCATCTGGATCCTGCGCCCGAAACGGCGCACGCCGTCCAGCTGCAGGCGCGTCAGGGGGGTCGGGTCGTTCGGATTGAAGGAGTCGGCCTCGGTGGGAAGGTAATTGAAGATGCGCAGGTCGTCGGTGTTCAGGACGTTGAAGACCTCGAGGAAGAGGGCCCCGGCGTTCCGGCCGACGGGCAGGGTCTTGCGGACCCTGAAGTTGAGGTCGCGGACCGCATGGTTGCGCAGGCTGTTGCGGCGCACCGGCACGAACCTCCAGTTGCCGTCGACCTTGGTGGTGAAGCCGTAGCGCGTGCGGAACTGGAGGTAGTTGGCGTCGTCGAGCGCGAAGAAGCGCGAGATGATGGAGTAGGGGAGCCCGGAAGCCCAGCTCGCGGAGGCGCCGATCTGCCAGTCGCGTGGAAGCAGGATCGCGGCGTTCAGCTTGACGACGTGGCGCTGATCGTAGTCCAGGTATCCGAACTCCGTCTCGACGGTGGACGGGTCGTTCCCGAGGCGCGACTGGAAGTCCTCGGCCGACCCCACCGCCCGCGAATAGGTGTAGGACCCCTGCATCTCCCAGCGGCGGGCCAGACGCCTGCGCAGCTCGACCGCGATGGCGCGGTAGCGCGCCTCGTTGTAATTCCCCACCCGCAGGACTTGATTGAAAAAGATGTTGTGGACGTACAGATCGGGGAAGCCATCCGGGAGCGGCAGGGCGTTGTCCTGACCGGACGTTCCCGGCGCGAATTGCGGGAGGCCGAGCCGGTCGGCAGGCCCGCCGGTCACCGGGTCGGGCCTCAGGGAATGATTCACGTCGACGTCCTGCAGCTGATTGCGGAAGCGCCGATCGACGAAGGTGACGGACAGGGCCACCTCCGGGGCGACCTCCCGCTCGAACCCGAGGGTCAGCTCGTCGCTGAAGGGGGTCTGCAGCGAGCGGTCCACCTGGGTGATCGACGGAGGGGACTTCGAGATCACGTTGCCCAGGTTCGCGTCCGGGATCGATCCGTTGAGGCCGGACGCGTCATACAGGTAATAGCGGGTCAGGAAGTCGGGCCCCTCCTCGCCGACGATCGTCCCCAGGAAGAGCTTGTCGAAGTAGCGCCCCCAGGAGGCGAACACCTTGGTGCGCCCGTCCGCCGGAGGGTCCCAGGAGACGGAGAGCCGCGGGGCGAGGTTGTGGTTCGTCAGCTGGAAACTCTGGCGCTGCTGGGGCAGGAAGCCGTACTCCAGGGCCTTTCTCGGATCCACCTCCTGGCCGCTGAAGATCTCGGGCAGGAGGCCGAGGAGCTCCGCCGAGGTGAAGGCGACCGAGGTGTGGGGCCGGGTCAGCCGGCCCAGGGCCACCCTCTCCACCGAGCGCCGCAGGGGGAGGAGCATCGTCGAGAGCCCTCCGATCCCGTTGTAGAGAGGATCCGCGAGCATTCCGTACCTCTGGATCTCGTCCGCCTCGACCTGGAGGCCGGAGCTTCCAGGCGTCCGGCCGGCGATCGACCTGAGGCGGTTGAAGAGCAGACGCTCCGGGGCCGGATCGAAGTAGGAGAAGCCGAATGTGTCGGCCGATTCGCGCTCGAACCGGAGCCCCAGCCCGAGACTCAGGTTGGGGACCGGCTTGTAGTTGTCCTGGGCGTACATCCCCGCCGTGACGCCGAGCGCGCCGTTGTCGACCGGGCTGTCGGCGGCCATCAGAACGCGCACGGTGCTCACGCAGGGCTTCTCGAAGTTCCCCTGCTGAACGGGCGGGCAGCCCTTCTTGCCGACCATGTAGGGGGCGCGCAGGGCGCGCGACGAGACGCGACGGTCGAACATTTCCCGCTCCGCGATCAGGCCGACCTTCACGTCGTGGCTGCCGCGCGCGTCGGGCAGGTAGGCGGAGAGGTCCTGGCGGAAGGTGAAGCGCCGGCGCCGGTCGAAGAGGTCCTGGTAGAACGGGCCGCTCACGATGCCGGTCTTCTGGTTGAGGCTGTAGTCGCGGTCCGGCGCCACCGGCGCGAGGCGGCCATAAGGGTAGAGCGTCGCGGGGAACGGAGTGTCGTTCAGGTTACCGTCCCTGTTCCGGTCTTCGTCGCCGGCGTCGAGATTCCCGTCGTAGTCCCTGTCCTCGCCGGAGTCCAGGATTCCGTTGCGGTTCACGTCCTCCGGGACCACGTCCAGGCGACCGTCGCAGTCCTTGTCCTCGCGCATCGCCCCCTCGCACCCATGTCGTACGATCCGGCCGTCCCCGTCGAGATCGTCGGTGAATTCAAGCACGTCGAACGCGCCGTCGAGATCGAAGTCCTCCCCCGGATCGCGCTCCCGGGCCTGGAGCTCCCCGTCGCGGTCGAAGTCGATCGCCATGATGCCGTTGTGGTTCGTGTCGGGATCGAGCGTCGGGGTGCGCGCCGGTCTCTCGTCGAAATGCGACACCGAGGTCTCCAGCGACACGTAGGGATTCAGGATCGACACGGCCTTCAGGGTCAGGATGGGGCCGCCGACCTTGTCGGTGAAGCCGCTCTCGACCCGGGAGAAGCTGTTCAGCCCCCGGTTCAAATATTCCTGAGGGTCGTAGTTGAGCGACAACGACAACCGCTGGTTCGCGGCCACCTGCCAGGTGAGCTTGGCGAACTCCCGGAACTCGCGGGTCCCGGCGACGAAGGCGGTGTTGAGCGCGTTCACCGGCTCATCCAGGTGCACATACTCGTGCGCCATGAAGAACCAGGCCCGGTCGCGGACGATCGGCCCTTCGAAGGACAGGAACGGCAGGTAGTCGTTGAAATGCAGGTCCCGGATCCCGACCTCGCCGACTCCGGCGTGCAGCCGCGGGCTGTCCGATCCCGCTCCGTCCCCGTCGAGGAGCGATCCGCGCCAGAAGAACTTGAAGGTCCCCTTGAATTCGTTCCCGCCCGACTTGGTGATGATGTTGACGAAACCCCCCTGCGCCCGGCCGAACTCGGCGGTCGCGCCCGAGGTCTTGATCTCGATCTCCTGGATCGACTCGATGTTGAGCTGCGCCCCGATCTTCCCGGTGAGCGGGTCGGTGGTCGACACGCCGTCGACCAGGGTGACGACGTCGGTGTCCCGCGCCCCGTGGATGTTGGGATTGCCGTCGCCGTCCACGTCGCTGACTCCCGGGGCCAGGGACAGGATGTCCTGGTAGTCCCGCCCCAGGATCGGCAGGGCCTCGATGAACTCCGAGCTGAAGCGCGATTCGATCGTCGTGTCGTCCAGGTCGACGACGTGCGGCTTGGCCCGCACCTCGACCCGCTCCCTCAGGCGTGACTCGGGCTGCAGGACGACTTGCAGGCTGACGAATCGCCCGGGCGGCACCTCGATGTCGTGGAGCGTGACGGTGGCGAAGCCGGCAAGACGCACGCTCAGCGCATAGTCCCCGGCCGGCGGCAGGGACGCGATCTGGAACTCCCCAGCGGAGCCGGTCACGGCGCCGCGGCCCGGCGACGCCTGGTGCTCGTTCTTGAGGGTGACCACGGCCCCCGGGAGGGGGTGCCCGTTGTCGTCGATGACGGTCCCCCGCACACCCCCGCTCGTCTGGCCGAACGCCACTGGAGCAGCCAGGCCCGCGAGGGCGCACACGAATGCCGCGACAGGAAGGCGGCGCAGGGGCATGATCCTCTTCAAAGGGTTGACTCCTGGTGATTTCATACCACCAAAACGGGGCGCGTGCCAGACATTCCAGCGCCCGTTTCAGGCCCGGCGAATCCCATTCCGCCGCCGGTTGTTATAGAATGCCGTCCCTCGGGGCGTAGCGCAGCCTGGTAGCGCATCTGCTTTGGGAGCAGAGGGTCGGTGGTTCGAATCCACTCGCCCCGACCAACGCCGTGGCCGGCGCCAGGGCGCCTTCGCCCCGGCCGGGATCGCGAATCACGCGCCTGTAGCTCAGCGGATCAGAGCACCAGCCTCCGGAGCTGGGAGTCGGAGGTTCGAATCCTCTCAGGCGCGCCATCCATGACGCGGGGCCCCGCCGTCCTCCGAGGGGCGGCGGGGCTTTCGCTTGTCCCCGCATGACGGGCCCGGGTGCACGGATGCAGGCTCCAGAGGACGCGCGGCCGCCGGATCGCCCGCAAGGGTTGGGGCTCCAGGTCGTGGCGTTGATTCTCGCGGCGCTCGTGCCGGTCGCGTGGCTCGTCGGCAGGAGGACGGTCCCGCCGGCGCGGCCCGCGCCGCTCGCTCTGGACGCCTCGGGGCCCATCGTGGTCCTGCAGCGCGGCGCCGAGGGACTGATGGCCGGGCCGAACCCGGCGCACCTGACGGCGCTCCCGGGACCGGGCGGGGCGTACCGTCTGGATTTTTCCCCCGGAGGGGGGGATCGGACGGCCAGTCCTCCGTATCGGCTCAAGATCCTGGGGCCCGGAGGCAAGGAGATCTGGCAGGGCTCGTGGACCGGGGCGGGGGACGGCCGGGTCGAGGTGGTCCTCCCCGCCGAGGGACTCTCGAGCGGCCCGCACGCGCTGGTCGCGACCGATTCCGTCGGGCGGGTGAGAAGTTTCCCGTTCCTCGTGCCCTAGGATGCCCCTGCGACAGGCTCCTCGATCGGTCCGCGGGGCGCTATGGTAATATGACCGGCTCCCGGGTGGCGATCGACGGGCGCGGCCGGCCACGGAGAGACGCGCCTGTAGCTCAGGGGACAGAGCAACGGCCTTCTAAGCCGTGGGTCAGGGGTTCGAATCCCCTCAGGCGCGCCACCCGTCCTCATGATTTTCCCGGGACGCGCGGTCCGAGACGACATGCGGTGAGTGTAGCTCAGGTGGTAGAGCCCCGGGTTGTGGCCCCGGTTGTCGTGGGTTCGAGTCCCATCACTCACCCCAAAGTGTTGCGCAGGGACGTGGGCCGTTAGCTCAGCTGGTAGAGCAGCTGACTCTTAATCAGCGGGTCGGAGGTTCGAATCCTCCACGGCTCACCGCGCCGCCCCTCGACGATTGACGTTGCGTCCCGGGCCTCCTCCGCGTACGTTCCCGGCAGGAATTCCGCCACCCAGGGAGGTCGTCGATGCCGAACGATTCGCTGGTCCGCATCCGCCCACTCGTGCGCGCCGTCGTCCCCGCGCTGATCGTGGCCGCCGCCCTCGGCTCGCTGCCGCGGCCTGCCCGGGCCCAATCGGGAGATGCGTGCCGGGTCCTCTATGGGGTCGATTCGGGCTCCGACAGCCTGAGCGTCGTCGATCTCGACGGTCGCACCGTCACGATCGTGGGTCCCGTCGGCAACATCAACCCGATCGCCATCGCGACCCGGCCGTCCGACGGGCAGGTCTTCGTGTGGGACAACGCCATCTCCTCGTTGATGACGGTGGACACCTGCACCGGTCGCGGCACGGAGCTGCGCGATCCCAGCTCGGCCAACATCATCTTGTACGACCTGGTGTTCACGCCCGAGGGTCGCCTCTTCGGCCTGGGGAATGCCCCGTACGAGCTCGATCCGGAGACCGGCCAGGTGCACGGCATGGGTGGATTCCGCGATCAGGACGGGCGGCAGATCAATCTCGTCTCGGCCTCGGCCTACGCCCCCGACGGCCGGCTCTTCGCCGTGGCGCACTCCAACGTCGAACTCGTTCCGATCGATCTCGGGCTGCTCGACCCCTACACCGGCACGTTCACCTTCGTCTCGAGGCTCACCCTCCCCGAGACCGACGGGCCGCAGGATCTCTTCTTCTCGCCGGACGGGACGCTGTACCTCATCGTCCTGCGCAATTTCGAAGTGGAACAGATGCACGTCTTCAGGGTGGATCCCGGCTCGGGCGACGCGACACTGGTCTGGCGCTCGCGATCCATTCCGCAAAGCGTCGCGTACGCTCCCGCCTGCGGCGTGCCGATCGACGCGTGCCGGCAGCGCGTGACGGACATCGTGGTCGATCACACCGGCTCGATCGGACGGGGATCGGCGGTCATCCGCTGGACGACCGTCGGGGAGACCGACATCGAGGGGTTCAACGTCGTGAGCATCGACGATCTGGGGGCGCGCACCCGGATGACCGTCGTGCCGGTGCCGTGCGAAGAGTGCATCACCGGCGCGTCGCACACCTACGAGTTCTTCATCCCCAAGCACCGCAGCAGCAAGAACCTCTTCATCGAGACGGTGCGCGTGGACGGGAGAATCGAAACGTACGGTCCCGCGGAGCGGCGCTAGCCGGGACTTCTCGCCGGGGTTCATTCGGATCGCATTGCGCGCGAGTGCGATCCGTCCGCTGATCCACTTGTTGGCGCGACAACCCTCCGCTCGTTGCGGTACCAGACCCCGAGGTCCTTCTTCCCGAGCCTCCACAGGATGCCGAGGGGCGCCTTGCCGCGGCAGGACGCCAGCAAGCCGTGCTCTCCCAGGTCGTGGTGGAAGTGGCACGCGCAGATGCGATTGTCGTGCGC